>CAMNJD010000298.1 GCA_946540705.1 uncultured Ruminococcus sp.
AGCTTCTCGTGGGTCGTGGAATCCCAGAAGCGGCAGGTATCGGGCGAAATCTCGTCTGCAAGGACGATCTGACCGTGGAATCTGCCGAACTCGATCTTGAAGTCGATCAGGTCGATGTTGAGCTTCTTGAAGAAGCCGAGCATGAATTCATTGACCTTGAATGCATACTTTGCGATGGTGTCGAGCTCCTCCTTGGTTGCAAGGCCGAGCGCCAGAGCGTAGTAGTCATTGATGAACGGATCGTGCAGATCGTCGTTCTTGTAGCTGAATTCGAGGATCGGGGTCAGAAGCTTCCTGCCCTCCTCAACGCCCATTCTCTTGGAGAAGCTGCCGGCTGCAACATTGCGGACGATGACCTCCAGCGGGACGATCTCGACCTTTTTGACGAGTGTCTCACGCTCAGAGAGCTCCTCGACCAGATGCGTCGGAACACCCTCCTTCTCAAGCATCGAGAACATGACATTGGTCATCTGGTTATTGATGACGCCCTTGCCCTTGATTGTGCCGCGCTTTGCGCCGTCGCCCGCGGTTGCGTCGTCCTTGTAGTCAACGATCACGAGATCGGGGTCGCTGGTCGCAAAGACCTTCTTTGCCTTGCCCTCATAGAGCTGCTCGCCTTTTGTTACATTTGCCATTTTATATTCCTCCTAAAAATTGAATACATTTATGATACTGCGGAACAACCGCATCAGTCATACAAAACAAAGGGATTTCCCTCTGCATCCAGCAGGGGTGTGAGCGGGCAGTCATTGCCCGTTCCGGTCAGATAGCAGACGCCGGTTTCCGTATCGCGGATGACATACAGTGTCCGCACGCCGATACCCTGCTGCTCAATCAGTTCAAAGCGCGGTGTACGCCGGTCATCCGCCGACGTATTTTCCGGCTGCGGCTCAAAAAACTCTTTGATGCTGTCCGTGATGCCCATAATGCTTCAACCCTCACAGCTCTGCGATTTTTTCCTGAAGCGCAGCGTCCTTCTTCTGCACACCCGCGATCATCTCCGCCTTGCGTGCTCTGAGCTGTTCGCTGAGCCCCTCATCCGAGAGCGCGAGCATCTGCACGGCGAGGATCGCCGCATTCTTTGCGCCGTCCACCGCGACCGTCGCGACCGGAATGCCGGAGGGCATCATGACCGTTGCGAGCAGGGCATCGAGCCCGTCAAGCTGTGCGCCCTTGCAGGGGATGCCGATGACCGGCAGTGTGGTATGTCCGGCGATGACGCCCGCGAGGTGTGCGGCCATGCCGGCAGCACAGATGATGACGCCGAAGCCGTTTTCCGCTGCCTTTTCCGCAAAATCGGCAGCGAGCGCCGGTGTCCGGTGTGCGCTCATGACATGCGCCTCAAACGGCACACCGAAGCTCTTTAATTCTGTCAGGGCATTTTTCACGACGGGAAAATCGCTGTCGCTGCCCATGATCACTGCAACCTTTTTCAAGATCAAAAACTCCTTTCGGATTATAATGCAAAGCACTCAGCGAAGGATGCCCTCGGCAGCCTTCAGTCTGGTATCGGAATAGCCGGTATACACAAAATCGCCCGCAGCATTGCGCGTGAGCCGCAGGGTGATGCCGGTGCGGACGAGCTTCAGCTCGCCGTCAAAATCCAGTTCCCGGAAGCGCACCTGCATCTGCACCAGATATTCCGGATAGCTGTCTGTCTCGCGGACGGTGATCCGGCTGATCTCCGCGTCCTTGAGCTGACAGCCCTTATAAAGATGTGCAGCGAGGATCTCACTGCGGTTCTCCGCACTGATATATGCCAGATCGGGCTCCTCGCGCGTAATAAACAGATATTCCAGATAGTCCGCCGCGGCCTCCCCGAGCTTGTGCAGCGTCTGCACGGCAGGCAGGCTCCGCAGCTTCGTTTCATTCAGATCCATTGTGAGGGTATAGAGGCTGACGGGGTATTCCTCGCGGATGTCCGTCCAGACGATGCGGCGTTCCGAGAGCCGGCCGGTATAGCTGCTGCTTCCGAGCGATGCGGTCAGGATGCCGTTTGTGAGGCTGACGCTGTCCCATGATACATCTGCCCAGCGGGTACCGTCGGCGTGGTAGAGGTGATATTTTCGCTTGCCGTTCTCGGTCAGGGCTGCGACCCAGAAATCCGGCGCCTGCATCTCAAAGGAGGAATACAGAAACGGGACAAGCTGTTCGCCGCTGATGCGGATCAGCCCGAAGCTGTCGATCGTTCCGTCATTGCGCCGCGCAATGAGGACCGTATCGCTCATTGCGCGGAGATAATACCAGGTCGGCTCGATCAGCACCCTGCCGTTCGCAGCCCGCGCACCCCAGAGGCCGTTCTGACCGGGAAAGAGCGTGATGTCCGCGCCGTTCTCCGGCGTTTCGGGGTCATCCGTCTTTTTCCGGGAGCTGCTGCCGGAAAAGGCAAGGCTTGCGATCGCTGCACTCAGAACGAGCACTGCCGTCAGCAGCACAAGGACCAGCAGCTTAAAGCGGCGGTTCATCATCAATAATGGCTGCCGCGGTAGCTGTCCCTGCCGCCCTTCCGATCATCATCATCGTAGTCATCGTCGTCGTAGTCGTCATCGTCATAGTCGTCGTCATCGTAATCGCCGTCATCATCGTAGTCATCGTCATAGTCGTCATCGTAATCATCGTCATCGTAGTCGTCGTAATCGTCATCATCATAATCGTCATCGTCATAGTCGTCATCATCGTAATCGTCGTAATCATCATCATCGAACGCAGCAGACTTTCCCGGCTTGCCGTCCTTCGCAGAACCCGTGATCCCGTCCTTCAGACCCTTGAGCTTTTCTCCGAGCATACGGAAGAACGCCTTGATTCTGTCGCCGATGCTTCCGCCCTCTGCGGCCGGCTCCTTTGCGGAAGCCGCAGTCCTGCGGACAGGCGCTGCATCTGCCTCGTCATCATCATCATCATCGTAATCATCGTCGTAATCGTCATAGAGGTCATCGTTATCGTAGTTGATCTCAACAACAAATTTTTCCTTCTTTGCGGCAGCAGGTGCAGCAGCCGCTTCGGACTTTTCCGGTGCGGGCTCAGGCTGCACGGACTGAGCAGGCTTCACCTCCGCACGCTTTGCGGACTGCTCCGCAGCCTTCTTTTCAGCATCGGCAGCCTTCTTCTTGGCGTCGGCCTCCTCAAAGGCAGCATCGACCAGCGCATCGAATTCCGCATCGGATTCTTCCTTCAGGCGCATTGCTCTGTCGAGCGCACGTTCCGCTGCGGCGGCAGGCCTTGCGGGTGCTGCCTTTTTCGGGGTGACAGCGGCAGCCGCTTTTCCCGGCTCCGGCTTGGTCAGAACCGGTGCGGGCGCGTCATCCCCGTCATCATCATATTCTTCGTCATCGTCATATTCTTCTTCATCGTCATATTCTTCATCGTCATCATAATCGTCATAATCCTCATAATCATCGTCCGGAGCGGCCTTTCCGGCGGGAGCAGCAGCCTTTTCCGGGCGCTCCGCGGCGCGGTCCGGGAACTGATCCGCGTTCTTCTCCGTTTCGCGGATAATGTAGATCGGGCGGTGCTTGACCTCTAAGAAGGTCTTGCCCATGTACAGCCCGAGGATGCCGGTGCAGAAAAGCTGAAGTCCGCCGAACAGCAGAATCGTGCAGATCGTTGTTGCATAGCCCGCGACCGGATCGCCGACGATCAGCTTCTTCATGACCGTGAAGATCAGCATGATGATGCCGAGCAGGAACATGACCAGACCGACACCGGCGGTCGCAGTCAGGGGCGCGGTCGAGAAGCCGAGCATGCCCTCGATCGAATAGCGGAACAGTCCCCAGAAGCTCCACGAGGTCTTGCCTGCGGCGCGCTCGACATTTTTGTATTCGAGATACTTTGTGCGGAAGCCGACCCATGAGAAAATGCCCTTCGAGAAGCGGTTGTATTCGGTCATTGACAGCACCGCATCGACCATCTGCCGGGTCATGAAGCGGAAATCCTGCGCACCGTCCACGATCTCTGTCTCAGAGATGCGGTTCATGATGCCGTAAAAGCGTCTTGCAAACCACGAGCGGATCTTCGATTCGCCCTCTCTGCTGACGCGGCGGGTCGTTGCGCAGTCATACTGTCCGCTGCGGACAGCCTCGTACATCTGCGGCAGAAACGCCGGCGGATGCTGAAGGTCGGCGTCCATGATGACGCAGTAGTCGCCCTTTGATTCCTTCAGTCCCGCATACATGCCCGATTCCTTGCCGAAATTGCGCGAGAACGACACATAGCGCACCCGGCTGTCATGCTTTGCCATGATGCGGAGCTGTGAGAGTGTGCGGTCCTTCGAGCCGTCGTCGATGAACAGGTATTCAAACGTCAGCTCAGGATATTTTTTCTGCATCTGCGCAGAAATCTTCGTGATCTCCTTGTAAAAGAGAGGCAGAACCTCCTCCTCATTAAAGCAGGGAACGATCACGGACAGCAGTTTCTTTTCTTCCAATCTTGACTCCTCCTGTCGCAGGCAATGCCGCAGCACCGCCGTGTTTGCATAATGATACACTGTATATTATACCCCATACGCAGCAAAAAAGCAAGGGGGCAGCTCCAAAAAAATATATTTTTTCACACCGCCTGCGGGGTTTGTGCAATCAGCCTCTTGACAAGCCGCGCAACTTTTGATATAATGTAATCGGAGCAGCATCGGCTGCGGCAGACAGCCCCCGGTGCATGCCGCAAATCACCATAATTCATGAAAAACAGGAGGGTTTCTTCAGATGGGTATTTTCTCCAGAATCTCTGATATTCTCAGAGCCAATATCAATGACATGCTCGATAAGGCGGAGGATCCGGAAAAGCTGGTCAAGCAGATCATCGCTGACATGCAGAAAGAGCTGACCAAGTCTACGCAGGCTTTGGGCAAGGCCGTCGCCAGCGAGCGCATGGTCGAAAAACAGTACCGCAGTGCCTGCGCTATTTCCGCCAGCTGGGAATCCCGTGCAAAGGCTGCCCTGAAGGCCGGCGATGCAGAGCTCGCAAAGAAGGCGCTTGCTTCCAAGGTCAAGGCGGACGAGGATGTCGCGAATTACCGCGAAATGTATGAGACGATCTCCAACCAGACCGAGGCCATCCGCTCTCAGGTCGAGGTGCTGAAATCCAAGATGCAGGAGGCAAAGTCCCGCGAGGCAATGCTCATCGCACGCTCGCAGATGGCAGATACCACCAGGGAGCTCGCAAAGTCCCTCGGCGGCATCGACACCAAGTCCAGCTTCGACAAGCTCTCCAAAATGGAGGAGAAGATCGAGCGCAAGGAGGCAGAGGCCGCTGCATTCAGCGAGGTCCTCGGCTCCGGCAAGCCCGAGGAGGTCGCGACCTTCGAGGAGCTCGAGCGCAATGCCAAGGTCGATTCCGAGCTGGAGCGCCTTATGGCCGAAATGGGCATGGCTCCCGCAGCCGCACCGGCCAATGCCGCTGCGGTCAATGACGAGCTTGCTGCCGCGATCAGCGCACTGGAGCAGCCCGGCGTCTGAGCCCCGCGATACCTGTTGATTCCGAACGGTGTATGCCGTTCATGTCCTGCGATCAAGCGAGCGGCACAGTCTCACGGCTGAGTGGGGCTGTGCCGCTTTCCGACAGCGCGGCGCATAATCCGCCGCACACGTTTTCAGAGCTCCGGCAAACGGATTGGGAGGTGATATGATGGCAAGAAGACGAAGGATCCGCTGGGACCGCATGGCGGTCGCAGTCATCGCACTCGTAATCGTGATCTTTCTCTTCGGCTCCTGCGTGCAGCACTGCACAAGGGACGATGACGAAGATCCTTCGCCTGTCTCCGGGCAGACAAGCAGCAGCTCAGCCGATGCCGCAGATCCCGCAGCAAGCGGAAGCTCCGCCGGCACCGCCCCGGGCTCCGGTACGCAGACCTCTGCCGCGACAACGACTGCGTCTGCCTCTCTGGTGAACCTGCCGCAGGTCGTGACCGAGGCAAACCAGGTGCAGAGCATGCCGATCGCAACAGAGACCGGCGTCACGACCGCCGCCGCAGATCCGGGCACTGTCCTGCCGGACAGCTATCAGGCCGTGTCGATGCCGAATGAGGCCGTGCATAAGGGCTCGCTCATTCTCGTGGACAAAAAGCATGCCTGCGAGCTGAGCAAGGAGGATCTCGACCTCGAACAGGTCTATTTCGCCTCGGATAAGCCCGATACCTACGAAGTCTCCTACCCGGGTCATACCGCGCTCAACAAAGCCGCACTGTCCAAGTTCAACCGGCTCATGAAGGCATACTATAATGCGACCTCCAATACCGAGATCATGTTCAACTACGGCTGGCTGAAGGAGGGACAGGAAAAGAGCAATCCCGAATCCGCGACCGCACTGGATGTGCAGCTCCATGTCAAGCGCAATGACGGCGGTTATGAATATGTCTCGAATGTCTCGCCGTATGCATGGATCTTCGAGCATATGGCAAGCTACGGCTATGTGCTGCGCTACCCCGATGACAAGACCGATATCACCGGCTACAAGGGCGGCTATACCGCGATCCGCTATGTCGGCGTGCCGCATGCTGCCTATATGTACGAGAACAACCTGGTGCTGGAGGAATATCTCGAATTGCTGAAGAACTCCTATTCCTTCGGGAAGGGTGTTCTTGAATACAGCACGACCGAGCTTTCCTACCAGATCTACTATTTCCCGGCCAGCAAGACCGGAACGACAGAGGTTCCGGTTCCGAAAACCGGCTCCTATGAGATCTCCGGCAACAACGAGGACGGCTTCATCGTCACCGTGATCGTCGGCTGAGAATCTGCATCCGAAAGGGGGTGCCTGCGATGCAAACACCGGCACAAAAGCCGCCAAAGCAGGGTCTGCTTCGGCGTGTGCGGGCGTGGATGCAGCGGAGGCACCCTGCTTCTGTTTCTGCCCCGCTGAGCCTTGTCATGCTCCCGAAAACAGCCGCACTCTATGACGGCAGACTGATGCTGTCTCTCCCCGCGGATTTCCGCGCCGTAAAGGGCAGCCGGAGCAGCGGCATGTACCGGTTCACCGGCGAAAAAAGTGCGCTGCGCCTGACGGTCATGGAATTACCGTTTACGCGCAAATTGCAGCATATCACGGCATTCGATCTGCAAACTGCATTCCGGCAGATCGTGCCGCGCAGTCCCGCGCCGAAGCTCAGGCACGGCTTTCTGCGGCATTCTCCGACGCTGACTGCGGAATGGGGCATCGTAAGAAAAACCGTCCTCCGCCTGATACAGGTGCGGAAAACGGTTTATCTGCTTCTTTTTGAGGAAATAGCGCCTGCAAATGCGGCCTACGCCGAGGCAATCATCCATGCTGCATCAGTAACCGTCTGAGCGAAGCACATCGGCAAGGGAATCGTCGTTGGCGATCCAGTCGGCGGTCTGCATGACATCATAGTGATCGGCGTCCTGCCGGATGACGACCTGCTTGATACCGGCATTGAGGATGACGCGCTTGCACATTGAGCACGGCTCGACGGCGCCGTCCAGCGCGTTGGTCTTGGCATCATGGCAGGCGAGGTAAAGCGTTGCGCCCATGAGATCGGCGCGGCTGGCGGAGATGATCGCGTTCATTTCCGCATGGACACTGCGGCAGAGCTCATAGCGCTGACCGCGCGGGACCTGCATGCGCTCGCGGTAGCAGAAGTCAAGGTCGCTGCAATTCTGCCGCCCGCGGGGAGCGCCGTTGTAGCCGGTCGAGATGATCTCGTCGTGCTTGACGATGATCGCGCCGAATTTTCGTCTGAGACATGTGCTGCGCGCACAGACTGCCTCTGCGATATCGAGGTAGTAATTTGTTTTATCTCTGCGCTCCATGCGAAACGCCTCCTTTGGTTATTTTCGGGCTAATAAAGATTTGGGTGGATTCTCGCACAAAAAAGATGGTTTAGACGGTTAAATAGAATAAGGTATCGCTTCGCGATGCTATTTTGAATGGGGAAAGCAGCCCTACGGGGTACTTTCCCCAAGCCCCAATCTTC
>CAMNJD010000299.1 GCA_946540705.1 uncultured Ruminococcus sp.
GATTCCAAAGGGACAATGTCCCTTTGGCGGGTTTGGGCGGAGCCCAATATCAATCATCGCGCAGCGATACCTTTTTCGACAGACTGAAACCGCCGTATTCCGCGAGGGAGTACGGCGGTTTTTTTGCCCGTTTGCGACTCTCCGGCATTGGACGAAGGGGGGCGGGGCGCTCATCTGTCCCCGCAGCCGGATGATGCCGCGCAGGTACGGTTCGTGCTTTCTGCCCCCTGCGCCGGAGGTTCCCCGATCGCGCAGGCAGCGGCCGCCGCGGGAACACTCAGCAGCATGCCCCATGCACCGAACAGCCCGCCGCCGAGTACGATCGCCGCAAGCACCCATGCAGGCGGCAGTCCGACCGAATGACCGACGGTGTGCGGGTAGATCAGATTGCTCTCGGCCTGCTGAAGCAGGATAATGAACAGCAAAAACCACGGCACCGCGCCGGGCTTGACCATGAGAAGCAGCAGCGTGCAGGGCACTGTCCCGAACAGCGGCCCGAAATACGGCACAATGTTCGTGACGCCGATGATGACCGAGATCAGCACCGGGTATGGAAACCGGAGCAGCGTCATGCCAAGCCAGCAGAGCCCGCCGAGGATCAGCGATTCCTTGCACTGCGATACCAGAAACCGTGCAAAAGTCTCGCAGACCGTCCGCAGATGCCCCATGAGCCGCACCGTGCGCGCCGAGGGCATGAACCGGCAGCAGCCCCGCCTGAGCTGCGTGAGCAGACGCTGCTTGTCCGCGAGCAGATACAGCGCAAATACCGTCCCGATGCCGACATCCAGCACCCCGCCGAGCACGGAAGCGGTATAGTCATAGGTTGTCCGGAGCAGCGCGGGCAGGCGCTCCTGAAGCTGCTTCATCAGCGCGGCAGGCTGACCCTCGGGCAGCAGTGCCCCGAGCCTCGTCTGCGAGAGCTTGGTCATCCAGCCGGTGAGATTCCGGCTGTAATAGTCGAAATGGTCAGAGAACAGCCGCACCGACTGCGTGAGCTGCGGAATCAGCACACAGATCACGCTCGCAAGAATGAGCAGCGGCGGAAGCAGTGCGCCGAGCAGGGAGACTGTCTGAATCCAGCGGGCATGCGGATCGCGGCCGTGCCTCCGGGCAAACCGCGCAAAATCCGTGCGCAGCCGCTCATAGGCGGGATCGAGCATCGTCGCGAACAGCACACCCAGCAGCAGCGGCCGCAGCGTATGCAGCAGGCGCACCGCAAATGCAAGCAGATCCCCTGCATGAAGCAGCAGGAACAGCAGCGCCCCGCCCGCCGCGATCAGACGGAGCAGCACAGACCTTTGTGTCTGCGGCTGAGAATGTGATTTTGCGGCGGACTCGGTTTGCATAGGCGCTGCCTCCTTTTCTGTGATTCAGATGCCGAGCGGAATGCGGTTCATCAGCGATGCCAGCGCATTCCATGTATTTCTGTCCATGATGCCGGTTTGCGGGAGTGCGGCGATCTCCTGAAGCTGTTTTACGGCGCGCTCGGTATCTGCGTCATACTCGCCGCTGAGATTCACCGGTGACAGATTGCTGAAGTGATTGCCCGCAAGGCGCAGCAGAAGCTGTGCAAGCTGCACAAGCTCCCCGCTGTCACCGGGGCGGAGCTGAAAGCCGGACGACGGAAATACGATCAGCGGCACACTTTCCGCGAGCATGTCACGGTAGGTCTGCACGATCGAATTCCACGTATCATCGTCGATCTCGCCGGTCACGGGCAGGCCGTAGGCCTCCTGATAGGCTCGCACGGCAAGGCCGGCCTCCTCGGTGAATTCCTTTGCGGGCAGCACGATCGGGATACGGCTGTCGCGCAGCGCGATCTGATAGAGAAATCCGAGAATCTCCTCGATATGCTCCTGCTTTTGCGCATCGGTATACAGCATGTAGAATCGCTCCTTTCGGAAATCATATTATCTGATGATATACCCCGGCGCCTGATACGGCCGCTTGCCGGAGCCGCATTTCATCTCCGAATATACGCCGGAGATCGCGTCCCATGTCACCGCGCCGACCTGTCCGTTCGCCGTCAGGCCGTACTCCCGCTGAAATGCCTGCACGGCCGCTCTGGTCAGCGGGCCGAAATAGCCCGTATCGGAGACAGGCTGGATATTCGGGTCATATTGTGCGATAAACGTCAGATATTGCTGCAAGATCCGCACATTTGCGCTGCTCACGCCCTCGCGCAGCACCTCGTTCGGATAGAGCCGCGCACAGTCCGTCGGCGGCTGGGAATCGAGAATGCCCTGATAGGCGCGGTAGATGTCGTTCCATGTCCGGCGGTCAACGATGCCGGTCTGCGGGAGCCCGTAGGTCTGCTGAAAGGAGCGGACGGATGCCGCTGTGTCCGCATCGAACGTGCCGTTAATCGAAACCGGGATGACACTGTTATAGTATGCCCCGACAACCGCCAGATAATACTGCATCGAACGGACTGCGTGGCCGAAATCGCCCTCCCGCAGCACGTTCGGAAAGGTGCGCTGTGTCTCCTCAAAGGTCAGCCCCTCCGATTCCAGCTCGGCGAGCCGCTTGACGCTCGTGTAGATGTACGACAGGCGATACCATGTCGCCTCGTTGACAATGCCGGTCGGATTCAGCGAAAACACCTCCTGAAAGACCCGCACCGCCCGTGCTGTCCGGTCGTCGTACACGCCGTCTGTGGCGATCTTGGGAATCGCGGGAAAATTCCGCGAAATGCGGTTGAGCTGAATCTGGATCGTCTGCACATCGTTCCCGACCATGCCGTTTTCCTGCGGCACGCCCGGATAGCTCGGTGTTGCGGCGCGGATCTCAGGCGCCCGCACAATGTCGATATTGTCGCCGTAGAAATATTGCAGGATCTCATACGGCACGCGCCCCTGATTTGCGAGTCCGACTGTTCCCCACTGCGAAAGTCCGGCGCAGGTCGTGCGGGAGCCGTCGCAGAATGCGGCAAACAGCGGCTCAATGCTGCCCTGCCGCCGGATATACGACCGCACAAGCTCATCGGCAAGCTGCGAGATATTCCTGAAGATCTCGCGCCCGTAGACAAAGGCCTGATCGTACTGCGTCGTGCTTGTGATATCGAACGGATAGCCGCGGGAACGGTACCATTCGGTGTAGATGCGGTTGAGCGCATAGGTGTTGATCGCGTAGATGTTGGCGCGCAGGGCATTTTCCGGCCATGTCGGATAGATCTCGCTGGATGCGACATTTTTCAGGTAGCTGATGTAGGGAATCGTCACGTTGGCGGCATCGGAATCGGGCAGTCCCAGATGCACGGTGATCGTTTCGGGGATAAACATTTCTCCGCTGAGCATTGGAATCCCCTCCTTCAGTATTGCCGCATCTGATTATAATATGTGATATCGCCGCCGGGCAGCGGCTCACCGGTACCTGCGGGAAGGGGAATGAGGTCGAAATTCTGCACGGAGGTGATGTTCGGGAATACCGGCACATCCTCACTGTGCTCCCGGTAATAGCCCGGTGCCTGCACGCTGAGATTGTAGGTGAAGTAGGCGGGGCTGCGCTGATCGGCGGAGGGCGGCGGTGCGGGAACCGTCACGGGCTTGATCGTGCCGCAGTCATCGGTGCGCTGAAGGGAAATGAGCTCGGGTTCCCTGTTTGTCGTGTGCGTGATCATCACGGAGGCGCCGGTGACCGGCCTTGCGCCCTGCGCGGTCATGACATGCACCATGATCGTGCCGGTATAGGGGCGCTTGGGGATTTCGGGCGCATCGGCCGGAGGGGCTTCCGGTTCAGGCGGTGCGGGCGTATCCGGGATTGAGGAGGGGGCAAAGTCCTCCGGACGGCGCAGGTCATCCTGCGGCGGCTCTGCTGCTGCAAGCGCGGGCACGGTCTTTTGTGCCGGCTGTACGGGCGGCGGGGGCGGGGGAGCCGGACGCGGATTCTGCGGACGCGGCTGCGGCGTGACATTCTGGTTCGCGTACATGCGGAACAGCTCCTCACGGTATCGCCGTGCGGTATCTTCAAACTCCTGACGGTTCATACTGCAATACCTCCTGAACATGCTTAAGGAAGTACTGATTAAATCCCGCCTGACGGCTTGGCACGCAATCTACTTGCATATTTTCCGTCATCTTGCACGAAAACTCCTTG
>CAMNJD010000300.1 GCA_946540705.1 uncultured Ruminococcus sp.
TTTCCGCTGAGAAGCTGTAGCCGTAGCTGTAGCATGCAAGCAGTTCGTTGGTCAGCGCATCCCTGCCGTCGCTGAAATTGGACATACGGCAGGTCCCCTTATAAACTGAGATGCCGGCAAGCATAATATAATCGTTGTCGAGCCGGCTTTGCACTGTGCTGTTTCCGCCCGAGATGCCGCCGGTTTCGCTCAGGCGGTCTCTGGCGGCTTTTCCGACGTGCAGCTTTGCAGAGATCACATTACTGCACTCCGGCAAACAGGCGGTGAAAGCAAGAGTATCTCCGCGCTGTGCCAGACCGATCGTCCGGACGCTATCGCCCAGATTGACGGACTGTCCGATGACGGAAAGCAGCACCGGCATATTGACGCTGCGCGTCCAGCCGTTAGCATCCTTATATTCAATTTCGAGTGCGAGATCCTCTGCAAACGGCCCGGATGCCAAGGAATCCAGCGCGGAATCCGTGCGCAGCAGTGATTCCAGACCGCCGTTCAATGCATCCGCAAAATCCATACGGAATGTGAACAGATCGGAAAACGGATCATGTGTCTCACTCTGCTCGCTGACTTCCTCCAGCGTAAAATAACTTGAGCCTTCACCGGCAAGCGAAATCAGGGTGTCACCGTTGACAGGCAGATTTCTGGTTCCGCCGGATGCACTTTTCAGGCGGCAGAGATACTGCTTATCCAGTGAAAGGAAGTATTTGCCGGAATAATAACCATACTCTCCATAGCCGCCGATGCCGGTCACTCGGCTGACAGTCAGCCCCTGCACCGACCATGTATTGCCGGAAAGGAAAACATCGACACTGTTGATTTTTTTGATCGTGTTCTCTGTTTTGAAAAAGTATTCATCGACCGACCACGGCTGAAGCGCATTGGCTGTTGCCGTACTTTCGTTAATAGAATAACCGAGGGCTTTGAGCGGCGCGTGTGATACCACGGCGCTTGCTCCCTGCATCAGGTTTGCCACATAGTTATTTGTGGCTTTCAGAGAATGCACTTTTGGGAAGATGTATTTTGTCTGTCTGACATTGTTGACATCTGTATACCGGACAGCAAAATACTCGACAGAATCACCGGATCTGATCCCCGTTGCAGCAGTCAGCGTATACAGATGCTCGCTTTCCGGAATTGTCTTTGTCGCGTGTGAATAAAAATCCTCTGCCGAAAGTGCCGGAAGCGTCGGCGTTTCATCGCCGTTCACACCCGGCTCATCCCACGGTGCACCGGTGGCAGCTTCAATATTCACGCGGTTTCCGTCCTTATAAATGCCGATTCCACCGATCTGCGAATCGGCGATGGTTTCACCGGAATTATATGCCTCGGTCAACGCAGTCGTAATGGCAGGGTCATCTTCCACCGCTGCGGCATTGAATACAGCACAGACCGGCAGAAGCGATGTCAGCATCACTGCCGTTACGACGCCTGTCAGCCATTGCATCCATTTTCGTTTCTTTTGTTTCTGAATGTACTTCATCTTATCTCAAACATCTCCGCAAATCCGGTCATTTCCAGAACCTCCTCAACATACGGCGCGAGGTTTGTAAGAACGAGTGAACCGTTATTTCCTCTGACTTTGATATACAGCTTTTTCAATATGCGCAGTCCTGCACTTGAAATATATTTGAGGTCACGCATATTTAAGGTGATATTCTGAAATCGGTCTGCCACCTGCAAAAATACATTGCCGACATCCTCTGCATTTTTAGCATCCAGTCTGCCGGAAAGGATCAGCTCTCCCTCCGTCCCGCGATTGACCAGTTTGATATCCATTGTCAGACTCCTTTCCGTTTTCTGCTTTCCTTGACAAATGCCGCAAGCTCATCCAGAGAGACCTCCATTGTGTCAACTTCGATCTCGTCCATGCGTTCGCTGAGTGTCATTTCATTATAGCTGTCAAGCTGCTCATCCAGCATCGCCATAATATCAAACGACGGTACAAACGACTCGTCATCTTCGTCGGAATCCATCACCGGCTCCGTATCATCGTCATATTCTTTTTCATACGATTCCTTGTCATATTCCGGTGTATCGTTCTCAGGCAGACTGCTCTCCTGCGGCTGCTCCGGTTCATCCGTTTCTTCCTGCAAATACTGCGGTACAGGCGATGTGCTGACGGGCATCGGCACAGGCTCTGTCTGCGGTGCGGCAGCATGCTGAAGCTGCTGCTGCACGGATATTTCACGCCGCACCTCCTCGCGGATTGCCGCAAGCAGGGTAGTCATGTCAATGACCGGCTGAACAGCAGGTGCAGGCTGAACAGGAGTTGCCGGCTGCGGAGCAGGCATCGGTGCTGCTGCTTCATCATCGTCATCATCATAGGATTCTTCGATCTCAGTCAGATCATCATCATCCAGCAGATCCTCGTAATGAAATTCCGCAGTTTCTTCCGCACGGAATGCCGCTTCTGTGCGGTCAGCTTCCTCAGCGCCGATTTCCGAGAAGGTGAAGGTGGCTGTGTTTTCCGCCTGTCTCGCTTCAAATTCCTCCTCGCGCAGCCGGTCGCTGATATTCGCATCATGCTCTGCGCGGCTTTCGCCGACAAAATCCTCCCAGTTTTCCGCACCGTCTGTGCCTTCAAAGTAATGCGTATCATAATGCTGCATTTCAAACATTTCGACGAGTGCATCCGGAACCTCGATCTTAAAAGAGGAACGGCTTTTTGCGCTCAGAACCGTAAATGCGTGACCGCGCGGTGCAGAGATGATCTGATCCTGTTCGACTTCATTGATACCGCCTGCCTTTTCATAGAGCTTACACAGATCATCCATGTCATTTGGCGCAAGACCGAAAATGAAGCTGTACTGGCAGGCATTGATGATCGCGGTAGATTTTCTTGCGATCTCCTCGCTGCCGACAAAGTCCTTGATGTTCTGAGTAATTACGATCTGCATACCGTTGTACTTACGGATACGCTTGGCAAGCTGGAACATAAAGTCAAGTGCGACCGGAAACTTGGTGTCGATAAAGACGTGTGCCTCGTCGATGACAACGACGACCTTACGATTTAAGCCGTATTTTGTGTTATAATCGCGGTTCTTGATGATCTCATTATCAATATACTTCAATACAAGGAGCATCTGTGCATTTGCGATTGAGGTATTGCGGTTCGCAAGCAGCGACTGGAAATTGAAAACGGAAAAATTCTCGTCTGTCGTAATAGACGACGGACCGTTCCAGATCGTTGAATTTCGTCCGCCGGTCGCAAACTTGGAAACATAGTTGATCAGTGTTTGCAGCATCGTGCGGAGATAGGTATTGTTCGTGCGCTGGAAGTCCTCAAGAACCAGATCGTACAGATCGTCAAAAATCGGATAATCCTCCGGCCTGAGCTTTGAGAGATCGGTTTCCATAGTGATATTGAAATTGGTATACAGACGCTCAGTCAGGGCATTCAGATATTCCAGTGCTTCCTTGTCCACATCCGGCAGAATTTGGCGGTAGAATTCCTCCAGAAACTGCAAATGCGTCGCATAGCTGTTGCCGCTGCCTGCGCCGTCTTCCGACTCATCGTCATCCAGTACGGTAATAATATGAAACGGATTGAGCCGTCCGTAGGTGGCATTGCCGACATTGATGATCTTGCCGTGTAAATTGTGTGCCAGATTGGTATATTCATTTTCCGGATCCAGAATAAAGATCTTCGCGTCTTCAGAAGCCATATTGGTCAGCAGAGACTTTGCTCCGTAGGATTTACCGGAGCCTGATTTACCGATGATGACCATGTTGGAATTGACACGCTCGGAGTCTCTTCGGAAAAAGTCAATGAATACCGGTACGCCCTCGTTTGTACCGAGACGGATTCCGCCTTGATCCGAAACACGCGCATAAATCCACGGGTACATTGCGGCAACCGTATTGGACGGAATACCGTGTCCGTCCTTCAGGAACGGGTCATAACCGGAGATCTGCGCACCGATAAAGCACTCTATCTGCGCGAAGTCCATGCCGTTCAAACGCATACCGGTTTCCTGCCATGCGCGCCGGACCGTTTTCTTCATATCAGCGATCAGCGGCAGCGAGGAATGATCTGACGCACCGCTTCCTGTTTGCGTGGTGCGGATCGCATCATACATACTGATATAAATATTGACAGTAAGGAGCGTTTCATTATCCTGCTGCAATGTGACCAGCAGACGGCTGAGTGTTTCGATATGGGTTTGAAGTTCGATGATTTTTGAGTCCACACCGGTCGCATCAAGCTGACCGCGCAGCTCCTGCAAAGAGCGGTCGATCGAACGGATTGCCTTGGTACGCTCCATCGGCGTCATTTTGATAACGACCTTTGTTGCCGGAATCGACATCACACCGGCAAGCCATGCGTCCCCGACAATGTTGGGATATTTGATCACACGCATCTGGTGCGTCACAATGCCGTTGATTACTGCTGTTCGTGATGTAAAGGAGAGATTCTCCGGCATTGCCCATTTCACATAATCCTTCCGGTCTAGGCGGTCGATCTCCCATTCATCAAAATCCAGTGTGTTGGAATATTTCAGGAAAATTGCAAGATCTCTGTCTTGTTCCAGCCGGCGCACAACCAGCTCTCCCTGCTGCAATGCGGTCAGAGCATTTTCGGTTTCAATCATGAGCTGGTGCTTGTTGATATTGAATAAAGCAATGTAGTAGAAGGGCTGAATGACCTTTTCCTCATAGCAGATTTTGCGAAGCTCATTGATACGCTCATACTGGATTTCTACACGCGCCTTCAGTTCTTCCTCGGAGAGCAACCCTTTTTCAAAGGATGTGCGCAGCGCATCCAGCTTGTCGTATTCCTTGTCCAGATAACTGTTATACAAAATCGGGCGTTCAATTTTTACAATATTTGCTGCATATTCCATCCGAAGAGCGCGCAGCACCTTCCCCAGACAGTTTTCGATCGAAGCGTCACGCCGGAACTGGCTGAAGAAACGAAATTCGACCGGATCAATCTCGATGACAGTTCCGTAGTATTTTCCGCCGTATTCGATAAATCCGTCTGCGACACCGGTAAACGGCATAATTTCTTCCATCGGAATGATTTTGTCTTTTTTCGTTTTTTTGCCTGTAGTCTTTTCCGTTTGATCGGCTGTCTCCGAAGTCGGCTCTGCTGCTGTGCTGTTTTCTGTATCTTCTGATACAAGGTCAATCCCTTTTTTCTTTGCATAGACTTCTGCAATTTTGCTGCGGCGCAGTGCTTCCTCATCGGCGGCTTCAATATCAGAATCTGTTTTCAGTAATGCAGCATCCTTGACCTTCCGCTGATACTTTCTCGGGTAGGCAAGATACCGTATCACGCGCAGTACTGCGACATAATTTGGCTGATCATCCAGCCGGAACAGCAAAAATCCACCGATTGCAAGGAGCACCATAATGATATAGAAGCGTCCGGGGAATGTGGAGAGGAGCACGAGTGTCGCCAGAGCCAGAGTAATCGCACCGATGATCAGGTCTCCGATCGTGATTCCGCGGAATAATTCAATTTTCACTTTGGTCTTTCCGGGTATCAGTCTCATAGCATCTCTCCTAGTATTTTGCGGCCTGATTGCAATGCACAGCACCATTGCAGAGCCTTGTAAGCCCTGCAATGGCACATTGCATGATAATTATTTTACGGTTGATGCCGCTGCTGCGGAGGCAGCGGCCTTTCCGGATCATCATCCGGATTTTCAGGGTTCTGTCCCTCATCCAGTTGTCGGAACATTTCCTGAACAGCGGGGTTCGCCGGACGTCTTCTGCGGTTATTTGCAGGAGGTACTGTTCTTCTGCGCCGCGGATTTCCGATGCCGGCAAGGTTTGCGTCATTGACAGGTGCATCGCCGTCAGCCGGCTGTTCATGGACAACATCATTGCCGTCCGGAGCATTCTGAGCCGGTTGCTCAATCGGGTTTTCCTGATTCGGTACCGGCTGCACTCCGGCATTGCCGTCCTGCTCTGCCTGTACGCCGCCGCCCATTTGCGGAAGCTGGGCATGATCGTCATCGGCATTCGGATCCTGACCGAACAAATGCTCATATTGTTGTCTGTTCAGAG
>CAMNJD010000301.1 GCA_946540705.1 uncultured Ruminococcus sp.
ACCCGCCTCTCCGATTATCTGGAAAGCGCGATCAGCGGCTTTGCGGATACCTCCGACGGCGGCAACTATTCCGCCAGAACCTACACCCGCACGCTGTATTACGGGGCGGCTGATGAGCCTGCAAATCTGCGCGTCCGGACATTCACCGACTATGACTATCTCAAGGACACATGGAACGCCTCCTCTGAGGACGGCATGCTGCTGCCGGACGATCCGGATTTCCGCCGCGTCGCCCAAACCATGCTGTCAGCCTCCCCCGATCAGAACCCCGACGCACTGAACACACTGGTGCGCGAGGCGGCAGCGCTCGACCCGGCCTTTGCGGAAAAATGGCAGCTTTCCGGGCTGCTTGACACCGAAGATGCCGACGGCGCAGACTATATGCACGATCTCCGGATCGCTGCGGCAGCCGCCAGCAATAATATCGTTTCTCCCACGCCCCTGCATACGAGCTACGCATGGGCCAGCATGATCAATATGCTCTACCAGAACCGCACCGGCATCGTGTATTGCAGCGAGAAAGAGAACTATACGATGATGTTCATGGAGTCGCAGTATTTCAGCGATCAGTATGCCGAAACTGATGAGGCACAGGCGCTGATGCGCGTCTGCTCGGCCGACACATGGCCGGAGTTTCTCGCGGATCTCTATGCGGTGTTCCCCGAGGAGGACGAGCGCCGGGCACAGGCCGAACAGGCGATCGAGAACTACAAATCCTCTGCGCTCTGCCGCGAGGCCGATGCGGAGGAGATCCCGGATGAGATCCGGGCGCTCGCTGCGGAGCTGACGGAGGGCAAGGCCTCCGATCTTGACAAAGCACGCGCAATCTTCGAGTATCTCCATGACGGAAACTATACCTATTCGCTCGATGCGCAGCGTCCTGCGAATGTGACAGCATTCCTGTTCAAAGACAAGGCCGGCGTGTGCTATCAGTTCGCGACGGCAATGGCACAGCTCTGCCGTGCGGCGGGACTCCCCGCACGCTATGTCGAAGGCTATATGATGGCGCAGGAGGGCAGCTCCGACATGATCCGGCGGACCCAATACAATTATGTCATTACAACCAACCACGCGCATGCGTTCTGCGATGTCTACATCGCGGGCTACGGCTGGATGATGATGGATGCAACAGCCTCCTCACTCTCCGGCGGCGAGCGCGGCGGCTCTGTGCTGGTCACGCTGCAATTTGCCGGACTGATCCTGTTTGCGGCAGGTGCGGCCGCGATCGTGCTGCTGGTCTGGCTGATCCCGATGATCCGGGAAAAGCTGTTCCGGCGGAAATTCCGCAAAAACCGCGATGCTGCATCGGTACAGGCGGCCTTTGCACGGCTGCGGAAGCAGTGGAAGGCGGATCCCGCAAAAACTGCACGGGTGCTGTGTGAAGAACAGAGCAGCTTCCTGCATGTCGATCTCAGCGGCCTGCTCGCGGATTTCGAGCGGACGGTCTATGCAAACCGCTGTACGCCCGAGACTGCCGACCGCGTCTACCGCATCTACTGCGCGGCCTTTGATGCCTACAAACCGGCTGTAAAGCGCGAACGGAAGCAGAAGCGCGCTGCCCGGAAAAATCTGACAGCGGAGAATGGTGAAGTATGATCAAGAATAAGAAATTGCAGGAGATCGACCTGTCGCTCAATTCGCTTGTCGTCTTTCGCAGGCTGATGACACAGGAGGTCATTCTGCCGCTCAGGGGTCTGCTCGATACCGAAACAATGGACCCTGTCATTCAGCTCAGGCTCTATACGGAGTTCATTTCGCGGCTCTATACGCAGAGCACAAACCTCACGGAATATATCTTCCGCCTCATCTGCGAGGACGAGAATTTCTATATCACCGCAAAGGCACGCGGTGAGGAGGTCGATCCGCTGCTGGAATCCTGCGTCGAGAACGAGCTCGCAATTTTGCAGCGGCTTGCACGCCTGCGGCCGCAGGAATTGCAGAGGGAAGTCTCCTATTACGGCGTACTGCCGGAGTGGAATATCTCCGACATCAACTTCTACGAGGCCTATATGGAGCGCGTGCAGCATATCGGCAAATACGGCTACGGCAAGTTTGCACGGCATGCGATGTACGTCATCCGTGACGGCCTCTGCACGCCGGTGCTGCACCCCGACCCGATCCGCATGGATGACCTGATCGGTGCGCAGGCGGAGCGGGATGCGGTGCGGGAGAATACGCGCACGCTGCTCAGCGGCGGCCCCGCACAGAATGTGCTGCTCTGCGGCGATGCCGGAACGGGGAAATCCGCAACCGTCAAGGCGCTGGTCAACGAATATTTCAGTGAGGGTCTGCGGCTCATCCAGATCACAAAGGAGCAGATTCCGATGCTGCCCGCGCTCATGGAGCAGATCTACGACAATCCGCTGAAGTTCATCTTCTTCCTTGACGACCTCAGCTTTTCCGCAGATGACAACAGTTTCGGGACGCTGAAGGCCGCGCTGGAGGGCAGTGTCGCGGCACATCCGGGCAATGCGGTGATCTATGCGACAAGCAACCGCAGACAGATCGTGCGGGAGCGGCGCACCGACCGCGCCGGCGATGACCTGCACCGGCATGACACCATTCAGGAGATCGGCTCCGTGGCGGCACGCTTCGGGCTGCGGGTGTATTTCTCCGAGCCGGATCTGCCCGATTATCTTGCGCTGGTCGCTGCGCTCGCGGAGCAAAAAGGACTCGAAACAGACAGTGAAACGCTCGCGGCGGAGGCGGAGCACTTTGCGGCAGGTGCCGGCGGACGGTCGCCCAGAGCCGCCAAACAGCTCGTTGAGCGCCTCCTTGCAGCACAGCATACCCCATGTCCGGAGGTGAAAGTATGAATCTGACAGGTGCGGAGATCGTCGCTGAAACGCTGATCGAGCAGGGATGCAGCACCGTATTCGGCTACCCCGGCGGACAGGTCACAGACCTGTTTGACGCGCTCTATCTGCGCAGTGACCGCATCCGCAATGTGCTCACGGCACATGAACAGGGCGCTGCACATGCAGCAGACGGCTATGCACGCGCCACCGGCAAAGTCGGCGTCGTGATCGCGACCTCGGGGCCCGGCGCGACAAACCTCATCACCGGCATCGCGGCGGCCTATCTGGATTCTGTGCCGGTCGTGGCGATCACGGGCAATGTGCCGTGCAGCCAGATCGGCCGCGACAGCTTTCAGGAGGTCGATATCGTCGGCGTCAGCATGCCGGTCACAAAGCACAATTTTATCGTCAAGGATATCAGCGAGCTGGCCGATACCGTGCGCGAAGCCTTCCGCATCGCGAAATCCGGACGCCCCGGTCCCGTGCTGGTCGATATCCCGAAGGATGTGCAGGAGGCACACTGCGATTTCACGCCCGCAGACGCACCCGTCGCGGCAGAACCGCTGCGCGTGTCCTCCAATCACCGCCTGCAATGGGCGGCAGACCTCATCACACAGGCCAAGCGCCCGTATATCTATTTCGGCGGCGGCGTCATCGCAGGAAATGCCTCGGCCGAGCTGCTTGCCTTTGCCGAACGGCTTGATGCACCGATGGGCTGCTCGCTGATGGGGCTCTCGGCGGTTCCGTCTGACCACCCGCGCTTTCTCGGCATGCAGGGCATGCACGGACACTATGCGTCAACCGTTGCGGAGGACGAGGCCGATCTGGTCATCGCGCTCGGCGTCCGGTTCAGCGACCGTGCGACAGGCGCACAGGATCGCTTTTCCAAGCATTTTGCAATCATTCACATTGACATCGACGGCGCGGAGCTCAATAAAAATATCGCCGCAAAGCTGACGATCCGCGGCGACCTGAAGGATGCCCTCCGGCGTCTGACCGCGATCATTCCGCAGCAGATGCACCCGGGCTGGAATTCGCGCATCTCTGCCCTGCGCTCGGAGGAGCAGCGCCGCACGGAGGCTTCCCATAAGGCAATCTCCGGCACAGGCATGCTCACGCATTTCGAGATCATTGATGCAGTCAGCCGCGCCGCCGAGGACGATGCCCTGATCGTCACGGACGTCGGGCAGCATCAGATGTGGACGGCGCAGCGGTATCCGCTGAAATACCCGCGGACTTTTCTCACGAGCGGCGGCCTCGGCGCGATGGGCTTCGGCATGGGTGCGGCGATCGGCGCATACCTCGCGGCCGGCAGGCGCGCCGTGCTGTTTACCGGCGACGGCAGCTTCGGCATGAACCTCAATGAGCTGGCGACCGCCGTCAGCGAGCAGGCCGACCTCACGGTCATCATCATGAACAACGGCGTGCTCGGCATGGTACGGCAGTGGCAGCGGCTCTTTTTCGGTCAGCGATATGCCGCAACGACGCTGAACCGCAAAACCGATTTTGTGAAGGCTGCGGAGGCCTTCGGCGCACAGGGAATGCGTGCCCATGATGCAGAATCGCTCAAACGTGCAGTGGATACGGCATTTTCACAGCATTTGCCGTTCGTGATCGACTGTGCGGTCAGCGCCGATGAGCTTGTGCTCCCGATGCTCCCGCCCGGCGGCTCAATCGACGATATCATTACCCAGATCAAGTGAGGATTACAGCATGGAACAACAATATGTGATCGGCGTGCTGGTCGCGAACATCTCCGGCGTGCTGTCGCGCGTTTCGGGCATGTTCACGCGGCGCGGCTTCAATATCGACTGTCTGACGGTCGGCGAGACAGAATCGCCCGGTTTTTCGCGTATTACCGTTGCTTTTCGCGGCGATGAGGATATCAAGGAGCGTATTGTCACGCAGCTCGAAAAGCTCCATGATGTCAAGGAGGTCGAGGTACTCGATCAGCACGAGACTGTCATTCGGGAACTGCTGCTGCTGAAGGTGCGGAACACCGCCGAAACGCGGCAGGATATCATGACTGCGGTTGAGATCTTCCGCTCAAAGATCGTGGATTATTCTGCGGCGGCGCTGGTCTGCGAGCTGACCGGCGAGAGCAACAAGATTGACGCATTCATTGAGCTGATGAAGAATTACGGCATCATGGAGATGTGCCGGACGGGGATCGTCGCGATCGAGCGCGGCGAAAACTGTCTCCGGACACTGCATGAACGGTAAGCGCCGCCATTCCTGCAAAATGTAAGCCCCTTCTCCCAATTTACTCCATTCGATCACATGTGTCATTTCTCCCCACAGATCGGGGGTGA
>CAMNJD010000302.1 GCA_946540705.1 uncultured Ruminococcus sp.
GATCTTCTTCGCGAGCTTTTTCATCGGCTTGGGCATTTTTTGGTACATCCGCAGCAGACGCTCCGGCATCGGCTGTGCCGCGACCTGCACCCGAACGCCCATGTTCGCATCGGTCAGCGGCAGCGGACAGTCAATCAGCGGCCGCGAAAAGATATGCGCAGCATATTCCGGCGAATGCAGCACCGAACGCAGCACCGCCGTCTGAAACTGCGTCTGCGGCAGGTCAAACTGCCGGCTCCACGCAGCTTTTGTGTCCGGATCGACCGGGCGCTCCAGCAGCAGCAGAAATGCCGCCTCCAGAAAATCCGGGTTGTTCAGCCCGCGCATCAGCGGATACCGCACGCAGTCCGGCTCAGCCTGCGCCAGCACCGCAAATACTGCGGCGGAACAGGGCATCTGCGCGCCCGCTTGCGTCATACGCCGTTCTGCGATCGCATACAGCGCATGAGCAGTATTCTGCTTCATCGAATCATCCGCCTTTCTGTTATGTGGCTTTCTGCACGCAGGCCGTCCATGTCATCGGTTCGCTGCGGTATTCCGCAGGCAGCGGGTAGAGCCCCTGTCCGACCGGAACCAGCGCTGTCAGCCGCAGGCCGTTTGCCGCAAGCTCCTCTGTCAGCGTGTCCTTTGTCCAGAAAATATCATAGATCGGGTAATTGCCCCAGCCGTTTCTGGCGCGGTGCGGCAGCTCAAAATTCCGGTTCGGAACATCGAACAGCAGCATGCCGCCCTCACGCAGCGCGCTGCGGAGCATTTCCCAGAGCTTTTTTCGTGTGCCGTATTCGTAATGCCGCAGAAAGCGGAATACGGTGATCACATCGAATTTTCCGAGGATGCCGCCGCTGAGCAGGTCGGATTCCCGCAGCATGACATCTGCATCGGGGAACCGCTTCCGCAGCGCCCGCAGCATAGCAGGTGATGCATCATAGGCACTGCATTTGCCGAAGGGCAGCAGCTCACCGAGAATGCGGCCGGTGCCGCTTGCGATATCGAGCAGCGTAAGGTCATTCCGGCTGCCGAAGAAATGCCGCAGCAGCCCGCGCACGCTTCCGCGCTCCATCGTGTCAAAGCAGTTCTGCGGATAGACCGAGAAGCGCTCCTCGGTGTAGCCGTCCGCGACCTCCTGCCGCTGATAGTATGCCTTCAGTGCGGCAGCGCCCTTGACCAGATGCCGCTTTTCGAGCTTGAGCTGACGGTTCCATTCGTACAGGGTATGCACAGGCTCGGGGATCGCCGCCGCGATCAGCGACTCTGCCTCATGCACAAAGCCTGCCGCCGAGGTCAGCTCGTGCAGACGGTTCAGGCGCCATGCTTCGGAAAATGCAGAATACTGCGACCGGACTGTTTTCAGCGCGGCAGAGAGTGCAGCCGCATCGGTGCCGTCTGCGGTCACGCCCATTCCGCATGCTGCGATCAGCTCCGAGATGCCCGACGCAGGCGATGCCGCCGCCGGAATGCCGAGCTGCATCGCCTCCAGTGCAGAGAGCGGGCAGGCGTGGTTATAGTCTGCGTCGGCATACGGGATCAGCACGCAGTCGATCTCGCTGTAGAAGGCTGCCATGTCGCATTTGCCCGTGCGAAGCTCGCAGTTTTTCGCTGTTTTCAGCACCTCCGGCACCGGTACATGCACATCGTCGCGCCACAGCACGATAAACCGCATGTCGGGATTCTGCCGCACGGTTTCGCAGAGGGCGGGGATCCCGCGGGAATCCGCCTGCCGCTGCTCCATCGGCGAGGATGCAAAGCCGACTGTGAATGCCTGCGCATCAAAGGCACGCGGTGTGCGGTGCAGCACCGGGCGAGACGGGTCGATGTACGGGTACATGACCCGCGGACGGCGGAAGCCGTGTGATTCGAGCGTATCGGCGGCCTGTACGGAGGCGGTGTAATAGTGATGCAGGCCGTAGTCATTGAGGTGGAGCAGCTCCTGCATCCGGCTGCCGCCGAGCCCCTGTGCAGGATTCTGGCCGCTGAGCCGCACGATCGCATTGCGCAGCAGCAGACAGTTGTTGCCTGCGGTCAGCAGCTCCGGTGTGCTCTCGCAGATCACCAGCAGCGCCGGCTCATTGCGCGTGACCCACTCGCCGAGGCGGTTTTCCGGCACCTTGCAGACGCAGCCCTCCTGCGTGATCTGTCCGCCGGCCGCTTCGACTGACACCAGCACCGCCGGATACCGGCTCGCATGCCGCAGAAGCCGATAGATGTCATGTGCCTCGTTGCGGATCGCCTCCATGCCTGCTGCACTGCCGTAGCTGCGGCAGATCACCGCGATCGGGCGGGCGGCCTCGGCGGCGGTCTGCTTATTCAGCAGCTCCTGCAAGGCGCGGTCATACTGTGTTTCCAGCGCCTGAAGTGCGGCCTCTGTTCCGGCGGAGCCCTCCGCCTTCTGCACCGCATGGAATTCGCGGAACAATGCCTCGGGGCCGAGCGCAGGGAGCTCTGTCAGCGGCTCCGTGCCTGCCAGCAGACGGCTTTCGGGTGCGGCAGCAGAGAGGGTGCGGTCAAGCTCTGCCGAGAGCTGCTGCAAGGCTGCTTCCTGCTCCGCATGGCTCAGGCTCAGCGACTGCCGGTGCTCCTGCTTCAGTGCGCTCAGCTCGCGGACGGTCTGCTTGGTCAGCAGCGTGACCTGTGCCTGCATCTCCGCCATCTGATCGACCAGCACGGACATGACCTCGACGGCCGCCGCATTGTAGCCGTTCTGAGCGGTTCCGAAGGGCTGTACGTACCATTCGGTGTGCTTTTTGCCCATGCGCTGCATCATGCCGGGCTTGTCGTAGGGCGGGAGCTCCGAAAAGCTCGTTTTCAGCTTGTTCATCTGATCCAGATTGCGCCGGATCCATTTCATATCATCCTTCTGACTCATTGTAAACGCCCCCTTGCGTTTCGGCAACATCGCACAAAGCCCGCCTGACGGCCGGAGCCCGGCTGGCAGCTTGGCGGCGCATCTGCTTGCATCTTTTCCGTCATCTT
>CAMNJD010000303.1 GCA_946540705.1 uncultured Ruminococcus sp.
CCCCCATTCACCGATCTTTTGCACCGCTGAATACAAAAATGCAAAATGCAAATCCATATCCATAACTCCCCGATTCAGCCACTCCCCGGTTCGGAAAGCGGGAGATTCCCGGAAATCCGCCGGGAAACCTTGCTTTTTTGCCGAAAGTGTGCTATAATGACAATGGCATATTGCCTATGTTTATAATCAGGAGATGCAAAATGGCAAAACGAAGAAGAGTACGCTGGGACCGCGTGGCCATGGTATTCGGCCCGCTGCTGCTGCTGATCATCATTATCTGCGTGAGCTGCGGCGGCTCAAATAAGAGCAAAAAATCCCCGAGCGAAATTTCCGCAGAGCAGCCAAGCAGCATGGATATCGTTGAGCAGACTGTCCCGTTACAGTCGCAGCCGGAGATGACTGATACCACGGTTCCCTCCGGCACTTCCGTGACAGCGGCCGCTGCCGACCCTGCGGTCAACTACAAACAGGAGCTGATCGTCGTCATCGACGCAGGCCACGGCGGCAACGATTCCGGCGCGCTGAATGATCCGAACAACCCCACGCGCATGGAAAAGGACGATGTGCTGCGCCTGGCGCAGGCCACGAAAAAGGCTTTTGAAAAGTACCCGAACATCCGGGTCATTATGACACGCGAAACGGATGTGTTCGTTGAACTGAAGGATCGCTGTTCGATCGCAAATTCCGCGGGCGCCGATTTCTTCATCTCGCTGCACCGGAACTCTGCCCTGACAGGCGACGGCGTTGAAATCTGGATCAACAATGATGCGGGCGGCGATAATACAATGGACAAGCTGCTTGCAACCTACATCATGGAGCTGCTGAAAGAGGTCGGCATTTCGCAGGACCGCGGCATCAAGTCCGGCTTCCGGAATTCCAGCTCCAACGAGCAGAGCAACAACTACTACGTCAACCGCAATACGGACATGCCGAGCTGTCTGGTCGAAATGGGCTTCATGAGCTCGGAAACCGACAATCAGAATTTCGATACACACCTCGAGGAATATGCCGATGCAATCGCTACGGCTGTGGTCGAGCTCGTGACGGACAGAAACCTGTTTGAAGTCGAAACAATACAGTAATCAACCGGAAGGAGTTATCAGATTTGGAACAGATCACCTATACCGCACTCAGAAAACTTGCAAAACAGTGTACAGAACCCAAGCAGCGCATCGCAATCGTCGGAGACTGCGCGACACAGCAGCTTTCTGCGGCAATCGCCGGAGAATCCGTCCGCAGAGGACACCAGCTTGCAGTGCTTGATACCGACTATGACCAGATGGAGGCGCAGCTCCTTGACCCGCAGTCTGAGCTGTATGCATTTCATCCGGACTATATCCTGATGTTCGCCTCGGTCGAGAAGGTCAAGGCACGGTTTCACGATACCGTGCCCGCAGAACGCGCCGGATTTGCCGAAAAGGAGATCTCGCGGTTTGCGGGGCTGTGGCAGGCAGCCGCAGCAAATTGCCGCGCAAAGATCCTGATGTTCGATTTTCCGGAGGAGGAGGATGCCGTATTCGGCAGCTTTGCACTGCGCACGCCCGCATCCTTCGGCTTCCAGCTCCGCAAGCTGAATCTGCTGTTCAGTGAGCGGATTGCGGCTGATTTTCCGAATGTGTACCCGATCGCACTGAGCGCCATGCAGGCGATGCGCGGCCGCGCAGACTTCTTTGAGAACCGCACATGGTATCTGGCCAAGCTGCCGGTGATTCCCGAGGCGCTGCCCGCAGTTGCGGCAAGGGTGCTCGATACCGTGACAGCACTGGCCGGCAGAGTGAAAAAGTGCGTTGTAGTCGATCTTGATAATACACTTTGGGGCGGCGTCATCGGCGATGACGGCATCGACGGCATTCAGCTCGGTGAGCTCGGCGACGGCCCCGCATTTATTGCACTGCAAAAGTGGCTGCTGGAGCTGAAGCGCCGCGGCATCCTGCTTGCAGTTTGCAGCAAGAATAATGACGACACGGCACGCGAGCCGTTTGAAAAGCACCCCGAAATGGTACTGCGGCTGGAAGACTTTGCCGCATTCACTGCAAACTGGGAGAACAAGGCACAGAATATTCAGCAGATCCAGAAAACGCTGAATATCGGCATGGACAGCTTTGTGTTCCTTGATGACAACCCCTTCGAGCGCAATCTCGTCCGTGAGATGCTGCCGGAGGTGACGGTTCCGGAGCTGCCGGAGGATCCCGCGCTGGTGCCGGCCTATGTTGAGGGGCTGCATCTGTTTGAGGCGGTGAGCTACTCTGAAGAGGACGCCGCCCGCACCGCGCAGTATCAGGCGGAGGCAAGCCGTGCGGCCTCGCAGGCGAGCTTCACAAGCTATGAGGACTACCTCGTTTCGCTGGATATGAAGGGCGAGATTCGCCCCTTTGACAGCTTCCACTATCCTCGTATCGCGCAGCTCACACAGCGGTCGAACCAGTTTAATCTGCGTACTGTGCGCTACTCTGAGGCGGATATTGCTGCCGTGGCGGAGGATCCGGAATACTTCACCCGGTATATGACCCTCGCCGACCGCTTCGGCGAGCACGGCCTCATCAGCGTGGTCATCTGCAAAAAGCAGAGCGAGGACACGCTGTTCATCGACACATGGCTGATGAGCTGCCGCGTGCTGCGGCGCGGAGTCGAGGGCTGTCTGTTCGATGCGATCGTCAAAATGGCACTGGACAACGGCTTCACCTACCTGACCGCCGAGTATCTCCCGACTGCCAAAAACAAGATGGTCGAGCATTTCTATGACGAGATCGGCATGGAGCCGACCGGAAACGGACAGTACCGTCTGGACTGCCGGGCGCACAAAAATCACACACATCACATCACCGTGTGAAAAATCTATACAAATTTTCTGAAAATTTCAGAAAATGCCTTGAAATCTTTTCGGATATGTGTTATAATATCTACATGAAGATCGCTGCAGCCGCATGGGCAGCGGTCACCGGCTATATGCCGGACGTTTGAAAGCGCCTTGCGGAGAAAGAGGAATGACTATGAAGAAATTAACCGTATTTGCACTGATGGCAGCGGCTGCTGCGGGTGCTGCTGCTTACGTTCTGGCAAAGAAGCGTCAGGATGAGGCATGCTGCCGCTATGACGCTGACGAGTTCGACGATGATGACTGCTTCTGCGAGGACTGCGGCGTTTGCAGCGATGATGTTGCAGAGGATGCAGCGGATGCTGTGAAAGATGCGGCAGAGGATGTTGCGGAGAAGGTCGCTGATGCGGCTGAGGATGCAGCGGATGCTGTTGAGGATGCAGTGGACGATCTGACCGACGAAGACGAGTAATCGGAACGAATCTTTCGGAAACGGGGTGACGGGCATCTGTCATCCCGTTTTTCATGCAGTATGAGAGGCGGAGTATGCAAAAAATTTTAGGATATCTGCGCCGTGCCGTGCAGGAATTTGACCTGATCGAAAACGGCGACCGGATCGCCGTCGGAATCTCCGGCGGAAAGGACAGCCTGGTGCTGCTCACAGCACTGCGGGAGTTTCAGCGCTTTCAGCTTGTCGATTATACACTGGTCGGCATTACGCTTGACCCGCAGTTCAACGGCGAACCGACGGACTATTCAGCAGTAGCGGACTACTGCGCGCAGATCGGCGTGGAGTATCATCTGATCCCGACGCATATCGGCGAGATCGTCTTTGAGCACCGCATGGAAAAGCATCCGTGCAGCCTCTGTGCGAAGATGCGGCGGGGCGCGCTGCACGACCATTCCAAGGAGCTGGGCTGCAACAAGCTCGCACTCGGACATCACAACGATGACGCAATCGAGACATTCCTGATGAACCTGTTTATTGAGGGCCGGATCGGCTGCTACGCGCCGAAATCCTACCTCTCGCGCAAGGATCTGACCCTGATCCGCCCGCTGAGCTTTGCGCCGGAACGCGATATTATCCGCGCAGCAAGGCAGTGTCCGTCACTGACCGTTGTAAAATCGAAATGTCCGGTTGACGGCCATACAAGCCGTGAGTCGATGAAAAATTTTATCGCTGAGCAGGAAAAACGCAGCAGCGGCTTCAAAACCCGCGTATTCGGCGCAATGCGGCGCGGCAACGTGGACGGCTGGGGCGGCAAGACCTACTACCGGAATTTATCTATGGACAACCCGGAGACAAACGGCAAGCCCGAGCGTTTTCACATGATAGAGCGTGAGATCGCACGGCGCATCAAGGAGGGACAGTATGCGGATCTTGGGGATTGAAAGCTCCTGCGACGAAACAGCCGCGTCGGTCGTTGAGAACGGCCGTGTGATCCTCTCAAATGTGATCGCATCGCAGGCGGATGAGCACAGGCAGTACGGCGGCGTGGTGCCGGAGCTGGCGTCGCGCCGGCACTGCGAGAACATTCTGTGGGTCGTGAAGCAGGCACTTTCCGATGCGGGTCTGACCATCGACGGGATCGACGGCATCGCCGTGACCTACGCGCCGGGACTGATCGGCGCACTGCTGGTCGGCGTGAGCTTTGCAAAGGGGCTCGCGATGATGACGGGCAAGCCGCTGATTCCGGTGCATCACACGGAGGGACATGCTGCCGCGAATTATCTCGCACATCATGCGCTGGAGCCGCCGTATCTCGGTATCATCGTCAGCGGCGGACACACCCGCATTGCGGAGGTGCTCGATTACACGACCTTCCGCACGGTCGGAAAGACACGCGATGATGCGGCGGGAGAGTGCTTTGACAAATGTGCGCGGGCAATGGGATTCCCCTACCCCGGCGGTGTGCATGTCGATGAGGCAGCACAGCGCGGAGATGCCTCCGCATTCCGGCTGCCAAAAACGAAAATGGACGGAAATCCGTATGATTTCAGTTTCTCCGGCCTGAAAACCTACGTTGTAAATTATCTGCATAACGCCGGACAGCGCGGCGAGCCGGTCAATACAGATGATCTGGCGGCGGCACTCCAGCAGGAGATCGCCCGGACGGTCACGGACAAGACCATTGCGGCAGCGAAAGCGCTGGGATATCACACTGTCGCGCTGTCGGGCGGCGTTTCGGCGAATTCCGGTGTGCGGAATGCGCTGTCAGCGGCCTGTGAACAGAACGGATTTGCATTTTACATGCCGCCTGCCGCGCTCTGCGGCGACAATGCCGCGATGATCGCCGCGCAGGGATATTATAACTATCTTGCCGGGATCACTGCGGATGAATCGCTGAATGCGGTCGCCTCAAAGGAGCTGCGCGGAGAAGCTGCGCAGACACCCGCATGAGCGTTCTCGAGGAGCTGAAAAGCGGGCTGTATGTCTGCCGCAGTGAGATCCACAGCTTCGGAACGGATGCCTTTTTGCTGACGGGCTTTTGCCGCTATCGCGCAAAGGATACTGTCTGCGACCTCGGCACAGGCTGCGGCATCATTCCGCTGCTGATGCAGCGGGCAGGTGCGCCGAAGCAGGTATATGCAGTCGATATCCAGCCCGACGCGATCGAGCAGCTCCGCGAGGGACTTTCAGCCTGTGATCCTTCGCCTGCGATCACACCGATTTGCTCGGATCTGCGTGTTCTATGGGATGACGCTCCGCTGCATTCTCTGGACCTTGTGACCTGCAATCCGCCATATAAGGCACCGGATTCCGGCATTCTCTCTGCCGATCCGCAAAAGCAGATCGCACGGCACGAGACTGCGTGCAGCTTTTCGGATATCTGTGCGGCGGCAGCAAAGCTGCTGCGGTATCACGGGCGATTCTGTGTCTGCTGCCGCCCGGAGCGCCTGACTGATTTCATGTGCGCAATGCGGGAAAACGGCATTGAGCCGAAGCGTCTGCGGCTGGTCTGCAAAACGCCGCAGGATGCGCCGTGGCTGTTTCTGCTGGAGGGAATGCTCGGTGCAAAGCCGTTTTTGCAGATCGAGCCGACGCTGTTTATGCGTTCCGGTGCGGGCATGACCTCAGAGGCGGCACAAATCTGTCATTTTGGAGAAAATTACGTATGAGCGGGATTTTGTATGTGGTCGGCACACCGATCGGCAATCTGGGGGATATTACGGAACGGCAGCTTGAGATCCTTGAAAAATCTGACTTTATTGCTGCGGAGGATACCCGCGTGACGCGCAAGCTGCTGACGCATTTTGATCTGCACACACCGCTGGTCAGCTACCACGAGCACAGTCCGGAGGCGGTCATCGCGAAGATCGCCGGGCGGCTGCATGCAGGCGAGAGCTGCGCTGTCGTAACAGATGCCGGTATGCCTTGCATCTCCGACCCCGGGGCGCTTCTGGTGCAGCGCTGCATTGCCGAGGGGATTCCGATGCAGGTCGTACCGGGGCCGAGCGCCGTAATCTCTGCGCTGGCGGTTTCGGGACAGGACACGGGGCGCTTTTGCTTTGAAGGATTCCTCTCAGTGAACAAAAAACAGCGGTATGCGCATCTTGACAGCCTGAGATCCGAACGCCGTACCATGGTGTTCTATGAAGCGCCGCACAAGCTGCTGAATACCTTGCAGGATATGGCGGCGGTGTTCGGCGGTACGCGGTCACTGACGATCTGCCGGGAGCTGACGAAAATTCATGAGGAAGTGCGAAAAACGACTTTTGCCGATGCAATCGCTGCCTATGAAGCGACTGCACCGCGCGGTGAATTCGTGCTGGTGATCGCCGGCGCGGCGGAGACTGTTGCGGAAAAGCTGCCGCTGGAAGCGGTGATCGAGCAGGCAAAGGCGCGGGGCGCGGGCGGGGGA
>CAMNJD010000304.1 GCA_946540705.1 uncultured Ruminococcus sp.
TCGGCGTATTTGCTGCTTTGGCATCGGCTGCTGCTGCGGCTGCCGCCCTGACACACAGAAAGCGCAGCAACTGATATGCTGTTTGCCGTCTCTCTCCTGATCGCGGGTGCCTTCTCGATTATGTGCGGGAAGGCACTCCGCAAACATCCCGCGCCGTTTTATCTGACGGCGGCGGTGCTGAGCATCGGAACAGTTATTCTTGCAAATACATGCATATCCATGCATCCGTTTTTGCAGCAAAATGTGATTGCACTGTTTACAAAAGGCATTCTCGCAGCGGCATTCTGGGCGGTTGTCATGTGGACGGGTGCATTACCGAATCAGTCTGAACTCCGGAAAAAGCTGCTGCCGCAGCGCGGTCAGCTTTCGATCTTTGCTGCGATCCTGACGCTCGGTCATGCCGTCGGTCTGGGCATTTCGATGTTCCCGCGATGGCTGAAAAAAGCTGATGCGCTGAATCTGACGGTCTGCATTGTTCTGATGCTGATTATGCTGCCGCTGACGGTCATATCCGTACAGAAGATTCGGCGGAAAATGAAGGCGAAAACATGGAAGTCCGTGCAGCGCTGGGCGTATCTGTTTTATGTGCTGATCCCGGTTCATGTGATTGCGCTGAATCTCGCAAAAGCACAGCGCGGCAATCCGGAAGCGCGCGTGAATCTGATTATCTATCTGGCGGTATTTCTCGGATATGCCATTTGCAGAGTGCATAAATGGTATCTCGCAAAGAAGAATCCGGAGCGCCTGATCGGTGCAAAGCTTATTTCATGGTGTACATTTCTGGCCGGAATTGCGTTATTTGCGGCGGTAGTATTTCCTCAGAAACAAGCTGAAAAGGCACAAACTAAAATTGCGGAAATCCATGAAGAAACCGCACAGACTGTTGAAACAACAACTGTCACAACAGAGAACGCAGTTCAAACCGGTGCGACAGTGACCGCAACGGTAGCAGACAGCACCGAAACAACAGAAATAACGAGCAATGATATCAACGAAGAAACAACAACTGTTGATACATCGGAAGTCAGCACAGAAACGCCGGAACAAAATGAACCGGAAGGCGATCCGGAAAATGAACCGGAAGACAATCCGGAAACCGTACCGTCAGAAACAGACCCGCCTGCACCGCTGCGCATCTATCAGGACGGCACATTCACTGCGGAAGCTTACGGCTATGACGGCAGCATTACGGTTCATGTGACAATTCAGAATGACACAATCACAGACATCACTGCCGAGACAGAAGAGAGTGACGATTCCTATTTCTTTGATGCAAAAAGTGCTGTGATTCCGGCGATCATCCGCAGTCAGGCGGCGGATGTAGATGCCTGCTCCGGCGCGACATACAGTTCAAACGGCATCATGGAAGCAGTCCGCGCAGCATTGGAGCAAGCGAAATTATGAGAAAAACAATCGTTACGGTCATGAGCGGTATCTGTTTGATGCCGCTTTTGACTGCCTGCGGAACACAGGACGATACTGTCAAATCCGCTGATATTTTTGCAATGGACACCTATATGAATCTCAAGGCATACGGCAGGGATGCAGAGGCGGCAGTCGCAGAAGCAGAAGCCCGGATCTATGAGCTGGAGCAAACTTTTTCCGTCACGAATGACGCAAGCGATATCGGGCAAATCAATCATGCCGGCGGGCAGCCTGTGACTGTTTCTGACGATACGGTTTCCGTTTTGCAGACAGCGATGCAGATGAACAGTGAAAGTAACGGTGCGCTTTGCATCTCGCTGTATCCGGTGCTGCGGGCGTGGGGATTTACGACCGGAGAATACCGGATTCCGGCGAAGAATGAGATTGCAGAGCTGCTGCAATCCTCCGATGATACGAAGATCACTGTTTCCGGTCAGACTGTGCAATGTCCCGAAGAAACAGAAATTGACCTCGGTGCTGTCGCCAAAGGGTATACCGGTGATGCGGTCATGAAAATCATGCAGGAACACAAAATATCCTCCGCGATCATCAATCTCGGCGGCAATGTGCAGACACTCGGCAGCAAGCCGGACGGCAGCGCATGGACGGTCGGCGTCACGGATCCGTTTGCGCCGGATACGCTGCTCGGAACGGTCAGCGTGACGGACAAGGCAGTCATCACATCCGGCAATTATGAGCGTTATTTTACCGGCGATAACGGGCAGAAATACTGGCATATTCTCGATCCGAAAACGGGATGTCCGGCGGATAACGGTCTGGTGTCTGTAACGGTCATCGGCGGCTGCGGCGCGGAATGCGATGCGCTTTCCACCGCACTGTTTGTGGAAGGCACGGAACGTGCGATACAGCATTGGCAAAACAGCGGTGATTTTGAGATGATTCTGGTGACAGCGGGCGGCGAATTGCTGATGACCGAGAGCATTGCTGCGAATTATACAGCGAAAAAGGAAATGCCTTGCAGGGTGGTGCATTCCAATGAAGAACCGTAAAATCCTGATCGCGGCCATTCTGGTTTTCCTTGTGTCTGTGTGCTTATCAGTCTTTATTTTGCGGCATTCTGACAAACAGATCATCGAAATCGTGCAGGACGGGGAGCTGCTGTATACATTTGACCTGAACGACGCAGAGGACAGGGTCATTCGCATTTCCGCACCGGACGGCGGTTATAATCTTGTGCAGATTCAGAACGGAACGATTTGCATTTCAGAGGCGGACTGTCCCGATCAGACCTGTGTCAACACAGGCGTGCTGAAATCTGATTATCTGCCGATCGTATGTCTGCCGCATAAGCTGATCGTGCGGTTTGCGGAGGAAGAATCATGAATATCCGGCGGCTGACTGAGCTTGCACTGCTCTCATCCGTTGCCCTGATCATTTTTGTCATTGAGCTGCGGATTCCGAATCCGTTTCCGATTCCCGGTGTGAAGCTGGGGCTTGCAAATATTGTGACGGTCTGCGCGGTGTTCCGCTATCGCCCCTCCGAAACTGCTATGATCGTCACCGTCCGTCTGCTGCTCGGCGCGATGTTCAGCGGAAACCCGTCCGCATTGCTGTATTCGGCTGCCGGTGCGGTTGCCTGTCTTTGCGGGATGCTGCTGCTCCGCCGAATCCTGCCGGAACAGCAGATCTGGCTGTGCAGTGTGATCGGCGCAATGCTTCACAATGTCGGGCAGATCACAGCGGCGGTCATCATGATGCAGAGCTTTGGCGTGATTGCATATTTACCGATTCTGCTGGTAACCGGTTCACTTGCCGGTGCATTTACCGGGCTGTGCGCACAGCTTGTGCTTCACAGAATCAAACGGTAAGAAGTTGCGGCAGAATCCTTTACGCAGACAGAACAGCAAATTGCAGAGGATACATTGGTATTTTGCATGGAGCATATGCAGGAGCATTATACATATCATAGAACAGTATTCACAGGAAAGAAACACCTTCGTTTGTGAAGCGTGATCTTTTTTTGAATTCCGCCTCTGAACCTCTTGACAATTCAGAAGAAATATGCTATAATACAGTCAGAGTTAGCTGATGCTAATTAACAGTGGCTCGCAATCCGGTGCCGCTGTTTCATTTCCAGATAAGTTAGCAGTGGCTAACGAATTACAAACAAGAAAAGAGGTCAGTATGAGTGTTGTGATCGTAGGCGGCAATGACCGCATGGCAACCAGATATCAGGATATCTGCAAGCAGTACAACTGGAAATCCAAAGTTTTTACGCAGCTTCCGACAGATTTTGAAAACAAGATCGGGCAGCCCGATCTTCTGGTCGTGTTCACAAGCACCTGCTCGCATAAGATGCTTGCCGGTGTGAAGAACCGTTCGGAAAAACGGGGCATTCCGGTGAAACACGTTCACAGCGCCAGTGTCAGTGCGCTCAAAAAGCTGCTGGAATGTTACGAGGTGAAACAAGATGTCGGAACTTGAACGGCGGAGCATTGAGCATACTCTTGCAGTGCATTCCGCTCCGGCACTGCTTGACATCAAATGTGCAAATCTGATTTCTGTTTCGATAGATGAAAGTGATATGTACGATTACCGGCAGGAATTTGAAAGCCGGAGTAAACTGCGAATGCGTGTACTGTGTCAATGCCGTGAGCGTCAGCTTTTATATGTATATCATGAAACGCTGCTTGCAATGCAGCTCAGCCAGCCGGAAATCCGGGCCTTCCTGACGCAGTACGGGTATACAGAAGATATGAATTTGCAGCAGATGCTTGGGACTCTGGCAAGCCGCATGCAGTGCGAAAGATTCCCGCATGAGATCGGCATTTTTCTTGGTTATCCGCTTGCGGATGTGCAGGGATTCATTGAAAACAACGGCAAAAACTGCCTGCTGTGCGGCTGCTGGAAGGTCTACAACGACCCGGAATCTGCGCGGCGGACATTTGCAAACTATGATCGGTGCAGAGAAATTCTGTGCGATAAATTACAGCAGGGCTGCGAGTTCTTTCGCGCTCTGGAACTTTCTAAGGAGGAACTTTTATGAAAACAGCGGTGATTTATTGGAGCGGCACGGGCAATACCGAAGCAATGGCGAATGCGGTCGCAGAGGGCGCAGGCGTGGATGCAATGACAGTATCGGATTTCAGCGGAAATGTTGAGGATTTCGATGCACTTGCATTCGGCTGCCCGGCAATGGGCGCAGAGGTGCTGGAAGAGGACGAATTTGAGCCGTTCTTTACCGGTATCGAGAGCAAGCTCAGCGGCAAAAAGGTATTTCTGTTCGGTTCTTACGGCTGGGGCGACGGCGAATGGATGCGGAACTGGCAGGAACGTGTTACGGCAGCAGGCGCTGAACTGGTCGGCGATGAGGGATATACTGTCAATGAAGCGCCGTCTGATGATGACCTTGCAAAGCTGAAAGCAATCGGTGCGGAGCTGGCATAAGAGACAAGCGGATGCAGCGCCGGATTCCGGCGAAATCCGGGAGGCCGTTTCAGAGTAATCCCATACAAATAACGGATATTGCGAAAACAACGGGCATGATTCCAATGTATAGAATCATGCCCGCTTGCATTTTCTGACTGCTGCAACAGTTGTTCGTAATCCCTTTCAGGAATTGTCAAACGGCACAAAAAACAATAGTAAGCATATGCGAACTGTTATGAAATCACACGAAAATGCATCTTCTGCATCTGAAAGCCTTGACAAATCAAACCGCAAGTGCTACAATATATCCGGTTAGCAAAATCTAACCATTTCTAATGTGATATTGTTAGCTGTAACTAACAGAAGGCGAGGAATGTATGATGCCGCTCAGTCTTGCAGATGCCAACACACCGCTGACCATTCGGAAAGTCGGCGGGAATCCTGCATTGAAACAACATCTCGAAAATCTAGGCTTTACAGTCGGTGAAACGGTCACACTGATCAGCACTCTCGGCGAAAATGTGATCGTCAAGGTCAAGGAATCCCGCGTTGCAATCGGCGCGGATATGGCAAGAAAAATCATGGTGTGAGGAGGAATTGCAGATGAAAACGCTCAGGGAAGTCCCGATCGGCGGCAAAGCGAAGGTCGTGAAGCTGCATGGTGAGGGCGCGATCAAGCGCCGTATTATGGATATGGGCATCACCCGGGGAACGGAGATCTATGTGCGCAAGGTCGCACCGCTCGGTGATCCGATCGAGCTGAACGTGCGCGGCTATGAGTTATCGCTGCGCAAGGCGGATGCTGAACTCATTGAAGTTGAGTAATTCTTATCAGCACAGGTTAGGTCAATCTAACCACAGAAAGGAAGCATAAATATGGATATCCGCATCGCGCTTGCCGGAAACCCCAACTCCGGCAAGACCACTCTGTTCAACGCGCTGACCGGCTCGAACCAGTTTGTCGGAAACTGGCCGGGCGTCACCGTTGAAAAGAAAGAGGGCAAATTTAAAGGTCACGACGGTGTGACGATCACCGACCTGCCCGGCATCTATTCGCTTTCGCCGTATACGCTGGAGGAAGTTGTCGCCCGAAATTATCTGATCGGCGAACGCCCCGACGCAATCCTCAACATCATTGACGGCACGAATCTGGAACGCAACCTTTATCTGACGACACAGCTTGTTGAGCTTGGTATTCCGGTCGTCATTGCGATCAATATGATGGATGTCGTCAAAAAGAACGGCGACAAGATCAACACAAAGGAGCTCAGCCGTCAGCTTGGCTGTGAGATTATTGAGATTTCAGCGCTGAAAGGAACGGGTGTACAGGAAGCGGCGGAGGCAGCAATCAAAGCGGCGAAAGATACCAAAACAATTCCGCAGCACACATTCTCCGGGCCGGTTGAACATGCGATTGCACACATCGAGGAAGCAGTTGTTCACAATATGCCGGAAGAGCAGCAGCGCTGGTATGCGATCAAGGTTTTTGAACGTGATGACAAGGTGCTGGAAAAGCTGAGTATTCCCGAATCAACGCTGAATCACGTTGAACAGGACATTGCGGCTGCGGAAAAAGAGCTTGACGACGATGCCGAGAGCATCATCACAAATGAGCGATATGTTTACATTGCGTCGATCATCAAGGCTTGCTTGAAAAAACATGATGCAGGAAAGCTCACCGCTTCTGATAAAATCGACAGGATCGTGACAAACCGTATTCTCGGTCTGCCGATCTTTGCGGTGATCATGTTCCTTGTCTATCTGATTGCAATGAAGGGGCCGGGTGCATGGGCAACCGACTGGACGAACGACAATCTGTTCGGTGACGGTTTCCACCTGCTCGGTATCGGCTCCTCGGATTATTCCGATGTTGCCGACCGATATGCGGAAGCGCAGCAGATCATTGACGGCTATGATGCATATACAGAAGAAAACGGCAGTGAGCCGACCGGCGAATACACTTATACGGTCGAGGATGAAGAAACGCTGGAAACCATTGAAGAAACGGCATCCATTGAGGATTATCAGGCAGCGCTGAAAACGGTTGAGGAAATCGGAGAAGAACCGGATCCTGCTGATTACGGCGTGTTTGTGCCGAGCATTCCGTCACTGGTCGAAAGCGGTCTGGATGCGGTCGGTGCAGCAGACTGGCTGAAAGGTCTGATTCTGGACGG
>CAMNJD010000305.1 GCA_946540705.1 uncultured Ruminococcus sp.
CAGCTTTTTCGTGGAAAAAGGCACCTCGATCTACACATACCGTTCTATCCTGAAATTCGGCATGGCGCTGTTTCTGTCGATCTTCGGCATTGATCTGACACTGACCTTCAGCCGGTTCCTGCTGCATCCGGCGGCCTGCGGCATGCCGGAAATCTACAGCAATCTTTCCCGCGGCGCATGGTCGTTTATCGTCCTGACCGCACCGCTGACGCTGATTTTTGCTGCCGCGCTGATTCTCAGCAACTTCTGTCTGCTGATGCACGAGCGCCGAACCCTCCGCAACCTGCTCAGCAGCATTGCCGGATTCCTGATGATCGGCGGCTTTGTCCTGTGCGCTTTTGTATCCATGCGTTCGTTTTCCGGATCCGTCTCGGAGATGCGGATGCAGGAAACAGTCAACAGCGTGATCTGCACGATCTATGCCTACTGTGAATGCATGCTGTTCAGTGCGGCGGTCAACGGTCTGCGTGCTGCAATGCACAAGCCGCCCTATGACCGCGATTTCATCCTGATCCTTGGCTGCGGCTTCCGGCAGGACGGGACACTGACCCCGCTGCTCAAGGGGCGTGCAGATGCGGCGCTCCGGTTCCGGCAGGCACAGCTTGAGCGCACCGGAAAAGCTGCTGTGCTGGTGCCGTCCGGCGGAAAGGGCAGCGATGAACCCATCGCCGAAGCGGAAGCGATCAGCCGCTATCTGCTGACGCAGGGCATCCCGAAGGACAAGATCCTGAAGGAGACAAGATCCACAACAACGCTCGAAAACATGAAGTTCTCAAAGGCACTGATCGAAACACAGATGCCGAACGCAAAGGTCGCATACGCAACTACGAATTATCATGTGTTTCGCAGCGGCATCTGGGCAAGGCGTGCCGGCCTCCCGGCAGAGGGCATCGGCAGCAAAACGAGGTGGTGGTTCTGGCCGAATGCCTTTCTCCGGGAATTTATCGGACTGCTGCAAAAACAAATCTTCTGCGAGGGAATCCTGCTGCTTTTCATGACGGCATTTTTCGGCGCGATCGCCATACTCGTCCCGAGATAAGTACAAACGGGTTTGATGCCGTTTTTCCCTCTGCTATCGTTATACCGATTTCCGCATCTTTTGTCAACTGTCGCCGCACTGCGGCACAATCCCGCAGAAAACGGATCGCGGAGAAATTCTTCACCCGCTCATTGTAATATTTTGCCGGAATATGCTTGACAATTCCCTCGGTAAATAGTATAATATTATATAATTGGGTGCTGTCACAGTAACAGCGTACCGACTGATTCAGATAAAAGGAACAGGAGTGACACAATGAAAACCGATGTCATCACCATCCGCAGCGATCTGTACGGCAGGGATCAGGCCATGGAGGCCGCCGAAAAGTTCGCGGACTATTACAATATCACAGGCAGATGCGCACTGCATCTGCGCCTTCTGACCGAGGAGGCGATCAGTATGGTTCACGGTATTTTCGATGATTTCCGTGCGAAGTTTTGGATTGAAAGTGAAAAGACCAAAAAAGGAATGCTCTGCCGCATCTGCCTGCAAACGGAAAAACAGGCGAACAGAGAACAGGAGGAGCACATGCTCTCAGTCGCTTCAAGCGGCAAGAACGAGAGTGCAAGAGGCGTTATGGGCAAGATCCGTGAGATCGTCCGCCGCAGCCTGCAGTCGCCGACCAGTGCCGACGAACAGTATCTGCGCACCATGAACGATGCATGGGTCAGTTCGGGCACCGCCGGCAGCGCAGACAGCAACTTCTGGTCGCTCCAGCTCTACCGGCAGAATCTTTCTGAGCGTCGGACCGAGGAGCGGGATGAATGGGACGAGCTGGAAAAATCTATCATCGCAAAGCTGGCGGACGAGGTCAAGGTCTGGCTCGATGCAGATTCTACGACTGTTACGATTGAAAAGCTGATCAAGGACTGATACAGTCTGACAGTAATGCTATGCTGCATAAATGAGAATACATCGGGTACGATGAGCTATGGATTTTAACGAACAGGTTTTGATCAGCGTCATCCTGAATGAAATGTCTGACGGCGTACTGGTAATCGGAACAGACGGCAGGATCAGGCTGCATAACCGCGCCGCCGAGCAGATCCTCGCGCTGCCGAACGATGCCCTGAACGAGCATACGGTTGCAGACCTTGCAGATCAGACAAGAGAGAATGACACCTTTTTTGCTGATGTTCTGGATGCGGTCAGTCAAAGGAAAACCTACAGCAAGACTGTGCCGTATTTTCGCGAAAATGAAATGCTGTATCTACGCATCACGGCCGAGCCGCTTTCCCGCGGCGGAGAAGAGCTCGGCATGATCGTTCAGATCACGGATATCACCGAGGCGACAATGCTGTTTATCGCAAACAAGCGCCTCGCCGGTCAGGTCATCGACCTCATGAACTCGTTTGTCGAGGTCATGGTCACCGCGATCGAAGAAAAATCCGCCTACAACGCAAACCACACAAAGAGCATGGTGCGCTATGCGACAAACTACCTCCAATGGCTCGCCGAACAGGGCAGACTGACGGAATTCACCGCAGAGAACACCGCACCGTTTCTGATGAGCATCTGGCTGCACGATATCGGAAAACTGCTCGTGCCGCAAGAGATCATGGATAAACCGACCCGCCTGGGAACTGCGGAAAAGGATGTCCGGCACCGCATCGAAACGGCAAAGCTCATGCTCCGGATCGAAAGTCTGAAGCACCCGGAACGTGCTGCCGGAATCACGGCACAGCGCGCAAAGCTCGATGAAGCAGAAGCGCTTATCTTCTCCGCCAATGACATGGGCGTTCTGGACGACTCCATGCTGGAGCAGCTTCGTACATCAGCTTCGCTCCCCTGCCCTGCGGCAGACGGCAGTGTCCGGACGCTCCTCACAGACAGCGAACTCGAAAGCATCACCGTCAGACGCGGTACATTGACCGCCGGGGAACGCAGAATCATCGAATCGCATGTGACCTATACCGGCAAGCTGCTCTCAAAGGTCGAATTTCGCGGAGACTACAAGCCTGTTTCACAATGGGCGGCAGGACATCATGAGCTGCTCGACGGCTCGGGATATCCAGACCGCCTCAGCGGCGATCAGATTCCGCCGGAAACAAGGCTGATCACCATAATCGACATCTATGATGCTCTGACCGCCGAGGACAGACCCTACAAGCCGCCGATGGAGCCGCAGAAGGCCTTTGCAATCCTGCGTGATATGGCGGAAAAAGGAAAACTGGATGCCGGAATCCTTGAGAGCTTTATCCGCAGCGGCGCATGGAAGAATGTGCCGCAAAACCAAACTGAAAGGAAGATTTTATCATGAACATTTCACAGGAAAGAAACGCAGACAAGCTGACACTGAGCATCGAGGGAAGACTCGATACCAAAACCGCTCCGTCGCTCGAGCAGGTCGTCAAGAGCGACCTGACCGGCGTGACCTCCCTGGTCTTTGACCTTGCGGAAACCACTTATATCTCCTCCGCAGGTCTGCGTGTGCTGCTCATGGCACAGAAGCAGATGAATAAGCAGGGCGAGATGACTGTCATCAACGCCAACAACGACCTGCTGGAGATCTTCGAGGTGACCGGATTTACTGATATTCTGACGATCGAATAAGAGGAAACTGCATGAAAGAGCTTGATATCGAAGCACTGGTAGACAATCTTGACAAGGTGCTGCAATTCATAGATGCGGAGCTGGAGGATACCGACTGCTCTCCTAAGATCCAGATGCAGATCGACCTCGCTGTCGAGGAGATCTTTGTCAATATCGCTCACTACGCATATAATCCCGAGACAGGCCCTGCCACCGTCCGTGTGGAGGTCAGGCCGGACGGCTCTGCCGTCACGATCACCTTTATTGACCATGGCATCCCGTATGACCCGCTTGCGAAGGAGGACCCGGATATTACCGTACAGGCTGAGAGCCGGCAGATCGGCGGTCTCGGCATCTTCCTTGTCAAGCAGACGATGGATGACATCCGATATGAATACAAAAACGGCAGAAACATTCTCACTGTCGAAAAAAATCTGTCCCAGACAACGCAGAAGCCGGGCGCCGGTAAGTGAAGGGTATGAAAAGGCTCAGTATCAAAGCCAAAACCGCGATCATTTCGATCGCCTTTATGGCGATTCTCACGGCTGCAATCGCTTCACTCGGCTATAAGCTCTACCGCGACAGCGTGATGCAGAATTACAGAGATCTGACAAAAACGATCCTGGAATATGCATACCGCACCAGCGTAAAGTTTTCCTTCGGCGATATGATCGCGGAAAGAGATATGCCGGAAGGCTATGAGGAATTCCGCTCTGAGCTGAATTCCATCAAGGAAAGCTCAGATATCGATTATCTCTATGCGATCTATTTTGAGGATATGAACGATATCCACAGCCTGCATTACGCGATCAATGCAAAAACGCAGGAGGAGCTTGCTTCCGGAAAGCCGGTGTCAGAGATCTACTCGTATATGGGCAAGCCCTGCGAGGAGGGTGCGTTCCAGGAGGATACCCTCAAAACCCTCTGGGACGCCGTCAACCAAAGTAAACGCACCAGCGGTACGCTTGAGGGCAACTCCGAGCACTACGGGTATATGCTGAACGGCTATCATGTGATCTTTGACAAAAACGACCGCGCAGTCGGCCTGCTCTGCGTTGAGATCGACACCAAACACATCCAGGTTGAACTGAAGCGCTATATCCGTATGACAATTTTCATCGCCTCCGTCCTGACAACACTGATCATCCTGATCTACATGTACAATGCGCAGCGTTATTTCATTCAGCCGATC
>CAMNJD010000306.1 GCA_946540705.1 uncultured Ruminococcus sp.
GATCGTTTTTGGAAGAGGGACGCCCTGCGATAGAGGGCGTCCCTTGGCAAATCGCAGGGCGATTTGCAGACAATCTAACAAATCCAACCCACCCTTTTTGTTACAGAAACCACCTAAAATGTTATTAGCCCAACTTTTTTGAGGCGTTCATTTTGCGCACTGCGGTACGTGCGGTTACCTGACCCCCGCCGCAATGAGCGCCGTATGCCGGAAACCGTGTGCGCGGCCGCGGCTTTCACAATATCCCGTCGGATTTATACGGCAGTGATATCACCATAGCAGGCGGGTCTGCGGTCGCGGAAGAGCCCCCATTCCAGCTTCTGCTGTACGATCTCATCAAGGTCATAGGTCTGCATCAGCACAGCCTCGTGCTCCCGGTCTGCCTGCACCGCAACCGCCCCGGTCGCAGTCGTCAGGAACGATGAACCGTAGAACAGCAGCGACGATTCCTGCATGCCGTTCTCTGCACAGGGCGTGACGCGCTCCAGTCCGATGCGGTTCGCCGCAATCACCGGCGTGATGTTCGATGCCGCATGCCCCTGCATACAGGTCTGCCAGTGCTGCTCACTGTCTGTATGCAGGATCGGCTCCGCGCCGATCGCCGTCGGGTAAAACAGCAGCTCCGCGCCGTTCAGCACCAGCGAACGCGCTGTCTCCGGAAACCACTGATCCCAGCAGATGCCGACGCCGATTGTCGCATAGCGCGTGTTCCATGTGCGGAATCCAGTGTTCCCCGGCGAAAAATAGAACTTTTCCTGATAATAATGGTCATCCGGAATATGCGTCTTGCGGTACACGCCGAGCAGCGTGCCGTCCGCATCAATGACCGCCGCAGAGTTGAACAGACGGCTGCCGTCGCGCTCGTAAAAGCTCACGGGCAATACGACGCTCAGCTCCTTCGCCAGCTCCATGCAGCGCCGGACTGCAGGGCTATCCTCTGTTTTCTGCGCAAATGCGTAGTATTCATAGCGGCGCTCCTGACAGAAATACTGCCGTTCAAACAGCTCCGGCAGCAGAATGATCTGCGCGCCGTCCGCCGCCGCCTGACGGATCAGACGTTCGGCTGTGCGGAGACTTTCCGCCGGATCGGTGCTGCACTGCATCTGCACCGCAGCGACTGTAACAGGTCTGCTCATATCATGTTCTCCTTTGTGAAACAGTATCTCAGACGGCGATCTGAAAGAGCTGCTCGGTTAAGCCGTAAACCGTTTCGTAATCGCCCGTCTTCTCAAAGCCGTATTTTTCGTACAGCCCATGCTCGCCGCTCACGATATATACGGTCTGATAACCGATCTCCTTTGCATAGCGGCAGGCACAGCGGATCATGCGCTCCGAGAGCCTGTTTCCGCGGTACGGTGCATCCACGAATACAAACCCGATGAACGGCGTAAACGGGACATCATCCGGCAGCGCATCCTTTTCGGTGAGCGTGCAGAATCCGGCGATCTGTTCGCCGTCAAGCGCGATGATTACGCGCTCCTGCGGCTGAAACCCGTTATCCCGCATCCGCTCAGCGAGGAATTCTCCCGCAAGCCATGAGCAGGTTTCAGCAAAGCGGGCGATTTTTTCCCACATCGGATGCCCGTTCTGAATCAGCAAAATCTCCATTCTTCCTCCGCCGGTTCTGTATTGAAAACAGCGCGCCGCCGGTGACTGCTCACGGAATGCGGCGCGCTGACCGGTCGGACATCATCCCGTCCGGTTATTTTTTTGTTGCCTTGATGATCTTCATGCGGGTGAATTCCTCGCGCTCCTTGTCCTCCAGCGCATCGGAAATCGTGCGGATGATCTGCGTATAGCGCGGGATCAGCACTTCCTTCAGCGCATTGGCGCGGCGCTGTGTCGCGGAGATCGCTGTCGCCAGCCGGAACACGCCGGTGTCCACCTCTGCCAGCATCAGCGTCATATTCCGCACCTTGACAAATGCGGCATATGCCTCGTCAAGCTGCACGTTCGTTTCGAGAAAGCCGTAGGGAATCGAGGTCGGGCTCTCATCATCATGCGAGATCATCGGGATCTCCACGCCCATGACCGTGCGTGTTTTGATCTCCACGCTCTCATCCAGCGGCACGGTGCTTGCAAAACGCCCGACCACGCCCAGCGTGATATTCGCCTCCTGCAATTCCGCATATGCCCTCTGATATGTCTCCTCGATCGACCCGCGCAGCTCCTTTGCACGGTCCACAAGCTGCATCAGCTCACGCACCAGCACGTTCCGCTTGCGGTCCATGAGGTCATAGCCCAGCTTGCTCAGTGCCAGCGAGCGCTTCGCCGCGATCAGATTTCCTTTCGTCGGAAAAACCTGATTAGCCATCGCGCTCCCTCACCTTCTGCACGAGCAGCGCAGCCGCCTCCGGGTCATAATGCGCATTCAGCACATTGTCGTCTACGCGGTCAAGTGCCGATTTCGGCAGCAGCGAAAGCAGTGTCCAGCCAAGATCCAGTGTTTCCTCAATGGAGCGGTTCTCGGTGAACCCTTGCGTCAGGAAGCATTTTTCAAAGTATTTTCCGAATTCGAGGAACTTGCGGTCGAGCTCGGAAAGCTCCTCCTCGCCGATGACCGATGCCAGCGAACGCGCATCCTGCACCTGTGCATAGGCGGCGAACAACTGGTTCGAGACTGCTGCATGGTCGGCTCTGGTATAGCCCTCACCGATGCCGTCCTTCATCAGGCGGGACAGCGACGGCAGAACCGAGATCGGCGGATAAACGCCGCCCTGCTCCAGTCCTCTGTCCAGAACGATCTGCCCCTCGGTGATATAGCCTGTGAGGTCAGGAACCGGATGTGTAATATCATCATTCGGCATTGTCAGGATCGGAAGCTGCGTCACACTGCCTTCAACGCCCTCGATGATGCCCGCACGCTCATAAAGCGATGCCAGATCGGAATACAGATAGCCCGGGAAGCCCTTTCTGCCGGGGATCTCGCCCTTCGAGGATGAAAACTCACGCAGTGCCTCCGCATAGGCGGTCATATCAGTCATGACGACCAGAATATGCATGTGCTTTTCGTAGGCCAGATACTCCGCGGCGGTCAGTGCGCAGCGCGGGGTAATGATACGCTCAACGATCGGGTCATTCGCGAGGTTCAGGAACATCACGACATTTTGCAGCACGCCGCTCTCGGCAAAGCTGCGGCGGAAATAATCCGCAACGTCATTCTGAATGCCCATTGCCGCAAAGACGACTGCGAATTCCGAGCCGGAATCCTTTGCGATCTGCGCCTGCTGGACGATCTGCACCGCGAGCTTGTTGTGCGAAAGACCGGTGCCGGAGAAGATCGGCAGCTTTTGTCCGCGAATCAGCGTCATCAGGCAGTCGATCGACGAAATGCCGGTCTGGATGAAGTTTCTCGGATACTGACGGGACACGGGGTTCAGCGGGGCGCCGTTGATATCGCCGAACTTTTCCGGCATCACCTCGCCCAGCCCGTCCGCGGGACGTCCCGCACCGGTGAACACTCTGCCGAGCAGGTCACCCGACAGCGGCATTTCCATCGGCCGGCCGGTGAACTGCGTGCGGGTGTTGGTCAGCGAGAGGCCGTGCGTGCCCTCAAAGACCTGAAGAATCGCCTTGTCGCCCTCGAGCATCGCCACTCTGCCGGTGCGCTCGGTGCCGTCATCCAGCACGATGCGTGCCATTTCATCAAACTGCGCACCCTCCACGCGGTCGAGAACGATCAGCGAGCCGCTGATGCTGTGCAGCCCGAAATATTGCAGACTCATGCCTTACAGCACCTCCTTTTTCCGGCCGCGCAGTGCATCAAGCGTGCCGTCGATCTGCTGTGTCAGCTCGCCGAACTGCTCCGGCCGGCTGTTCGGAATATCGTATTTCACCTTGACGATCAGATCCGGCACGCCGCTCTCACGGATCGCCTTCAGATCGACATGCTCAGCGAGCAGCGCCTTGGCCTTATGGTGAAAATGCAGGATCAGCTTCATCATCAGGAACTGCTTTTGCAGCGGGACATAGGTGTCCTCCTTGTGATAGGCATTCTGCTGCAAAAATCCCACGCGGATCAGACGCGCTGTTTCGATGACCAACTTCTGATCCTCCGGCAGAACATCGGAGCCGATGAGGCGCACGATATCCATGAGCGTCTGCTCCTCTTTCAGCAGTGCGCTCAGCTCCGTGCGGTATGCGTTGAATTTCGGATCGACCTCACGCTCATAATACGCCGCCAGATCGTCCATATACTCACTGTAGCTCATTGTCCAGTTGATCGCGGGATAGTGTCTCGCATAGGCCAGCGCCTTGTCCAGTCCCCAGAAGCAGCGCACAAAGCGCTTGGTATTCTGTGTGACCGGCTCGGAGAAGTCAGAGCCCTGCGGCGAAACGGCACCGATGACCGTCACACTGCCCTCGCGGCCGTTCAGTGTTTCATAGGCGCCGGTGCGCTCGTAGAATTCAGACAGACGCGACGGCAGATAGGCCGGATAGCCCTCCTCCGCCGGCATCTCCTCCAGACGGCCGGAGATCTCACGGAGCGCCTCCGCCCAGCGGGAGGTCGAGTCTGCCATGATCGCGATGTGATAGCCCATGTCGCGGTAGTATTCCGCGAGCGTGATGCCCGTATAGATCGACGCCTCACGCGCCGCGACCGGCATATTGGAGGTGTTCGCGATCAGCACGGTGCGCTCCATCAGCGACTTGCCCGTGCGCGGGTCGGTCAGAGCAGTGAATTCCTCCAATACCTGCGTCATTTCGTTTCCGCGCTCGCCGCAGCCGATGTAGACGATGATGTCCGCATCGCACCACTTCGCGATCTGATGCTGGGTCATGGTTTTGCCGGTGCCGAAGCCGCCCGGGATCGCTGCTGTGCCGCCTCTTGCGATCGGGAACAGCGTATCCAGGACACGCTGTCCGGTGATCATTGGGCGGGAGGGCGCGAGCCGCTTTGCTGCGGGTCTTGCGCGGCGGATCGGCCACTTCTGGCAGAGCGTCAGGGAATGCACCGCACCGTCGGCATCCTCCAGACGGATGATCTCATCATTGATCCTATATTTGCCGGATTTTGCCGCATAAACGACCTTTCCCGACAGATTCGGCGGAACCATGCACAGATGCAGGATCGCGGATGTCTCCGGGCAGGAGGCATAGGCCTCACCCGGCTGAAGCATTGTTCCGGCTTTCACCTTGACGTCCACGTCGTATTCCTTTTCCGTGTCGAGGATCGGTACGTCCAGGCCGTCCCCGATGAACGCGCCGGAGGCATGTTCCAATGCACGGAGCGGCCGTTCGATGCCGTCAAAAATATTCGTCATGATGCCCGGGCCGAGCGTGACGGACATCGGCGCGCCTGTCGGCTCGACCGGCTCGCCGGTCTGAAGTCCCGAGGTGCTCTCATAGACCTGGATAGTCGTTTCGAGGTCGGTCAGGCCGATGACCTCACCGATCAGGCGGCGTTTGCCGACATAGACCATCTCCATCATCGCAAAGACATTCGTATTGCGCACCTTGACGACCGGGCCGTTGACACTGTAGATCACAGGCTGCTGCATCATCCCTCACCCCCGTCAATTTTATGGTCGCGGTAGAAATTCCGCAGCTTTGCGGCATATGCCTCATCCAGCGTATGATTCTCACAGCGGCGGCCGTCTGCGGACAGCACGGAAAGACCGCCCAGACGGATCGTGCGGTCGATGCGGAACGTGCAGGGAACGCTGACAGCTTTTTCGAGCTGCTGCTGATATTTCATGTCTGCCTCACGCAGCAGGATCACGGAATCTGCTTCCGGCTGCTGACCTTGCAGCAGCTTTTGCAGCCACGGGAGATAATCGCCCGAAGCCGTAAAATCCGTGAGCTTTTTGTGCAGATCCGCAAAGAGCTTCATCAGCAGCATTTGTCTGCGTCCGAGCAGTGCGGTTTTGCCGCGGTACCCGATCTGCGACATGCGCTTCTGATATTTCGCAGTGATCGCGGCCTTTCGCTCTGCGATCTCACGCGCTGCCTCTGCACTGCATTGTGCCTGTGCATTTTTCAGCAGCTCCTGCGCCTCAAGCTCCGCAGCATGCTCCGCCTTTGCGATCTCCGCATCGGTGCTGCGGCTGACGGCTTCCATGAACTGTGCGAGCTTCTGATTTGTTTCCATTTCAGATCAATCCAATCTCATAATGTTCAAAATAGCAGGCGGGCAGCAGGTGCAGGCAGCAGATGCGGACGGTGCGCCGCCCCTTTGCATTCCGCCTTGTACCTGTGCCCTCCTGCTCTCTGCATTCCGTTCAAATGTGTATTCCGACGGTCTCCGCCAGATAGCGCGAAATCGACGCGGTCATGCCGGCACTGCCGTGCCGGTCCGGGATCACGACCAGCAGCGGATGTACAGCACGCTCCTTCAGCGCGGTCAGCTCCGCCTCACAGAGGCCGGCGAGCTTTTCCGTCAGCATGATCACTGCGACATTTTCCCTGTGCATGGCGTTTCTGAGTGCATTCAGCAGCTCCTCCCGCTCATGCACGAGCTCCCCCTCGATGCCTGCAAGGCGCATCCCCATGAGGGTATCGGTGTTGTCGCTGAGCACGTAGCAGCGCATATCAGCCGAGCTTGGAGAGGATCATAATTGCGAT
>CAMNJD010000307.1 GCA_946540705.1 uncultured Ruminococcus sp.
TCAAATCCGATGAAACGCGTGATCAGCTCCCCGCACTGCTCACGATGGTTTCCGGATTCATGATTCAGGCTGCGATCTCAAATCTTGGATTCTTTGCACTGGCAACAACCGATGCTGAAACCATATTTCAGAATATCCTGCTGTTCATCGGCACATGGACGCGCCGTGTCGGTGCTGCGGGTACGCTGGTCGGCGCGGTGATGTTTGGCTTTTCCGTCAAGGATAACAACGCGGTCGGAAAGGTCGCTGCACTCAAAACTTTCGCTGCCGGTGCGATTGTGGTTTCCGTGTCGGGAATCCTGCACACATTCGTTTGAGGGGGTGCTGTATGAAAACGAAACTGTTATCCCCGAAAGAAAAGCTGCGGCGGTTTCACCGTCATGTGTTCCTGTTTATTATCGTCGCGGGCGTCATGAACATCTTTTTTCCGCTGGTCGCTCATGCGGATATTTTCAATAATGATGTGCAGGACGTCTATGCTACGATTACCGAAAATGTAGATGAAACGAACGAAATTCTCAAAAGCGCGTTCAAGTTTACGCAGGTGTCGCCGTATGCAATCGTCAACAGCGTCGGCGGAAGTGCCGGTGCAATCGGTGCTGCAATCCGAAATGCGACAAAGAATCTTGCTCTCATTGTTTCTGTTCTGCTGCTCATGGTCGAATTCTTTCGGAAAACGACTAACTTTGAATGGTCGTCAAAATGGGAGAATATCCTCATATTCCTTGTGAAATTGATCGTTGTGAAACAGGTTGTGCAGAATGCAGACCTCATCATCGAGTACATTTACAAGGGATTCAATACGATCAATACGGCAGCGACAAGCAGCAATATGGATTTTCTGCCTGCCGGTCATAAAGTCACATACAGCGTGACGATTGGCGAGAGCCTGCTGAAAGATGTGGTGCAGGCGGATCACTGGTATCAGGGATGGATTAAATTCTGGGAGCACGTCGGCGCGGGCGAAACCCGTCACGCATACACTTATGTCATCTCGCAGGATGCCGTCAAAATGTTCTATCCCCATGCGGTGTTTCCGTCCGGTACAACCGTGCAGTTTGAAGATCATGCTTTCGGCAATCCGACTTCCGCGCTCACATTCAATCCGACCATTGAAATCATCCTCTGGCAGCCGTACTTCCTTGCAATGAAGGCGATTGCTTACATGATTTTTGTTGTTACAATCGGGCGCATTTTTGAACTTGCAGTATACACGATCTTCGCGCCGTTGCCAATTGCAACTTTCGCGTCGGATACCACGCACGATGTTGCAAAATCGTTCATCAAGAATTACATCGCAACCGTGCTGCAAGTCGCGGTGATTGTCGTGATGTTCATTGTATATCTTGCAGTCGCGCAGTATTTCGCAAACCATACTTCCGGTCTGTCATCGCTGAAGCTGATTCAGTTTATTGCCCTAATCTCTCTGGGACTTGGCGTGATGAAATCCGGAAATTGGGCAAAGAAAATCTGCGGTGCGGCGTAAAGGAGGTGCGTCATGTTATCCATGAAGATTCCAGCGGAGATTCAGGAGTACAAGTCAAAACTCATTTTCGGACTGTCTGCGCGGCAGTTTTTCTCCATTGCAGGGGCAATTCTGGTCGGCGTACCGATTGGCGTGTTCGGTCATGGGCGTATCTCTGCCGATGTGCTGCCGTGGATTGTCATTGTTGCAGTCATGCCGTTTTTCGCATTCGGTTTCTTCACATTCAAGGGGATGCGCTTTGAGGAACTGGTGAAGGCTTGCTGCAATATGTGGTTCCGTCCGCAGATTCGCGTGTATGAGGATGCGGACGGCATTTTTCGCGAGCTGCATGAGGAGATCATCGAGCAGGAAATCGTGCAGCAGCGAGTAGATAACGGTGAATATGAGAGAAAGGGTGATCTGGATTGAGAGAGAAGAAATCTGCCAGAGAGCAGGACAAAGAGCGTGAAAGCTCGGCAAAAGCAGATAAGAAAAAGCAGCCTAAAAAAGAAAAGCCGATCAAGCGCACGGTGATTCAGACGCTCCCCTATGAGTATTTCGTCACGAATTACATCATGCTGAACCGCAGCAATGTTAAGGTCGGGCGTGAAACGGTGAACCTTTACAGCAAAACCTATCTGGTGCCGGACATTTACTATACGGCGCTGACCGAAGATGAGCAGGAGGACAAGCTGCGGCAGTTTGCCGATCTGCTGAACCATTTTGACAGCAGCGTTTCCGTCCAAATCTCACTGGTCAACAGCCGAATCAACCGCGAGGAATTTGAGGGACGGCTGCTGCTGCAAGACCGGCAGGACGGTCACGATCATCAGCGGCATGAATTCAATGATGTGATGCGCGGAAAGATCATGGAGGGACAAAAAGGGCTGCAATGCCGCAAATTCATCACCGTGACGGTCTGTGCCGTGGATTTTGAAACAGCAAATTCCCGCCTTTACAACATCGAGCAGCGCATGAACCGCAGCCTTGCTCTGATCGGAACGAAAGCAATTCCGCTGACGGCAAATGACCGTGTCCGGCTGATGACGGACATTCTCTGCGACGTGGACAAACAGATCGACACGGTTTCCCGTTCGGAGTTTGCGCGGAGAGCGGAAAAACAGCTCTGCTGCCCGGATTATTACGAGTTCAAGAAAAACTACTTCATGTTCAATGACAAGTTTGCACGTTGTCTGTATTTCAAGCGGCTCGGCGCGGAGGTTTCCGACAGCATCTATTCCGAACTGCTGGAAACAAACCTCAATATGATTATATCCGAAAACATCGACTTCGTCGATCAGGCGGAAGCATTAAGGCTTGTGCAGCGAAAGTTGACAGATATGAAGCAGGAGGAAATCGACAAGACCAGAAAAAGCGCGAATGCCGCAAAGGGCGCGTTTGTTGATCCGATTGAGGGAACTGCGCTGGAAACGGACAAGCTGGAAGCGAAGGCGCTGCTCGAAAAGCTGCAAAATCACAATCAGAAAATGACCCGTGTACAGTTTATTCTCATGCTTATGACGGACAGCTACGACGAGCTGGAATCCGCGACGGACAAGATCAACACGATTCTGCGCGGACGGCAGATTGAAGTTTCCGATGCCCCGTGGCGGCAGGAGCAGGCTTTTGATTCCTGTCTGCCGATTGGCAATTCCTGCGGCATTGACCGTGAACAGAATATTCAGGTGCGCCGGACGCTGGACACGGACAGCACGGCGATTTTTATGCCGTTCAATGCCCGCGAGCTGCTGCATGAGGGCGGCATTTATTTCGGGCAGAACAAACTGTCCCGTTCTATTATCCTCTTTGACCGCAGCAGACTCAACAACCCAAATACATTTATTTTCGGTATGCCCGGCAGCGGCAAGTCAATGCTTGCAAAGCTCATTATCCTCTACATCTACCTCTCGCAGAATGACGAGATACTGATTGTAGACCCCGAAAGAGAATATGCCGCCCTTGTGGAACTGCTGGGCGGCGAAGTCATTTACATGAGCGAAAATTCCGGTACACACATCAATCCGCTTGACCTCACGGAGAACCCCGATGCAGACGATAAGGAATACAATCCTGTTAAGGCAAAGCTGGATTTCCTGCTGTCATTCTTCTCCGCGATCATGGGAGACGCGGAAATTACGCCTATCCAGAAAACGATCATCGACAGCGTAATGCACTCTGCCTATGAGCATCACAAGAAGCCGACGCTGCGCGAATACTATGACGAATTGCAGAAATATGAGCAGAATGCGATGGAGGAAACACGTTCTGCTGCTGCATATCTCCGGCAGACGCTGCACCTATATGTTCACGGTTCGATGAATGTTTTTGCACATGAAACGAATGTGAATATCCAGAAGCGTATTGTCGCATACGACATAAAGGAACTCGGAAAGAATATGCAGACTTTGAGCATGATGATTGTTCTGGAAAACATCTGGGACCGTGTTGCGAAAAACCGTTCCCGCGGCATCCGTACACACATCATGATCGACGAGATGTATTTGCTTTTCAAAAGTGAGCAATCTGCAAATTTCTTCTATGAACTGTATAAACGCGCCCGAAAATGGGGCGGTGTCCCCTGCGGCATTACGCAGAATGTGGACGATCTGCTGCGCTCGGAGCTGGCGCGGACGATGATTTCAAACACGCAGTTTGTGGTGATGCTCGGACAGAATGAAACCGACCGTGAACAGCTTGCAAATCTGCTGCATATCCCGAAAGAAACAATGGACACCTATCTGAACGGCGTCGGTGCAGGAAACGGCATGATCTATGCCGGAGATTTCGGCGTGATTCCCTTTGACAACAGTTTTCCGACTGACACGGATATATACCGGATCATAACCACAAAATTCGGTGAAGTGCAGAAATGAGGTGCATCATGGCAGACAGGAAACGGGATTCTCCGAAAAGCATCAAGGAATTGGAGGATGCGCTGCGTGAACTGACTGAGCAGGAAGATGCGCTCGACCGCCAGATTGAAGATCTGGACACGGAATTAGAGCAGCTTGATTATCAGTTGTCGGAAATCTGGGATGAAAGAAACAATCCCGAAGTGACGCCGCAGTGTACTATGGAACTGCTCGACGAAGAAAAGCGGCTGCAAGAACTGCGGGACGAAACCGAGGAACAGCGCAGGCAGCTATTTGAGGATAAGCAGAAAATCGGAGAGCAGCGCAAGGCATTCGCAAAGGAACTGGATGGTCGGCGGGGCAATTCGGAGAAAGGTACCGGTGCGGGTTCCCGCGCCGGTCGCCTGTTGGCTGCGCCGGGCAGAGCTGCGGTTTCCGTATCGACACGCACGGTAAAAGATGTTCTGCGGAAAACAAACCCGCTGGGCAAACAGATTAACCGAAACGATACCGCCGATCACGGCATCGAGAGTATGCGCCTTGCATACAGCACGGCAAAAAAAACTGTTCATTCAACAAAATCTGCCGGACGTTCGGTGAAATCTGCGGCATCAATGATACGGAGTACGCCGAAAGCAGTCAAGCGCACGGCGCAGGCAGTCGGAAACACCGTGCGCGTGATGGGAAACATTTTCGTTCATGTGGTTGCAATCCTGATCTCCCCTGCAACATGGGTAATACTGGCAATCGGGCTGGTGCTGTATCTGCTCATGATGCTGCTCATCATTCTGACCGGTGTTGCCGCGCAGGACAACAATGCGCAGCAACAGGCTTATGCGGCGCCGGTCGCGCTCGGTGAGAACATTCCGGATGAAATTGCAGAAGCAAAGGGCTTTTTTGAAATCGCAGTCAATGCGAAAAAACGCGAGTTTACAGATCAGATTGATGCCCTCATATTCAATACGGCAGATATGCCGCACAACGATACCGTGTATCTGGTTCGCAATGGACCGCCTGCGACCTTTCAGACCTCGCTTGCAACCGATGCACGAAAAACGCAGCTCAAAAACGCATGGCAGCTTGATGTGACCGAAGCGGAAGCGATTGCAATCGCCTATGTGTATCTGGAAAAGCAGGAGAACCAGACGCACGGTTCGCAGGGCGTTTTGTATCCGGTCACATACACGCAGGATGTGTTTGACACGATTGTCGCGGAAATGGTCGCGGTGACGGAAACAGAATACCGGAATCAAGAATGTCCCGACGCAAACTGTTCTGTGCATTATCATGTGGCGGCGAATCCGGATTACGCAGCCGCGCAGCAAGCGTATACCGATGCGGTGACGAGATGTAACGACTGGAATGTAATGGTTGTGCCGCGCTGCAATGACTATATCTCCGCGCTCAATAATTACAATAACACGCCCGCAGCCGGACAGTCCTACGCGTGGCAGCAGGTGGAGAATACCTACGCAGTGTACGCGCAGGCAGTCAACAACTGGTCAACCGTTTTCGGTGTCTGGGGGCTGTCGATTGACGAGTATCTCGGCGCGAATATGCAAACGCGGCTCAACGGCGAAGTGACAACAGCGGAAAACACGCTGAACAATACGCCGCAGACCACGCAGACACCGTATTATACTTGCGATCATCTGCACACGCTGCATTCTTTCGGGCTGAATTTTTATTCTGCCGAACAGGTCATGCAGGTGCTCAATTTCACGGAGGATGAGAAAGAATGGGTAGCGCTGACTGCGATGAATATTCAGCAATACCTGATACCGGAAGGAGATACATAATGCTGGAAGGACACAAAAAGCGCGCCGAAAAAGTGCGCGGCTATCTTACAAAAAACAAAGCGGTCACGCTGATTGCCGTTCTCGCTGCGATTGCCGTGCTTGTGAATCTGGTATCCAAATACCAGACAAAGGAGCAGACGGATTCTGAGCCGGAAACCGTACAGGAAACTGAGGAAGAACACTGGCGGTTTTATCCGGTTGATCTGATCGTGCTGGGCGCTGGCGGCGGTCTGTGTACGGTAATGATGCTGCAAGAAAAGCGCCGCGCGAAGGAGGAGTTGCAGTGAAGTATTTTTGTAAAGTGCGGCTTGAATCC
>CAMNJD010000308.1 GCA_946540705.1 uncultured Ruminococcus sp.
GTTTTTGGAAGAGGGACGCCCTGCGATAGAGGGCGTCCCTTGGCAAATCGCAGGGCGATTTGCAGACAATCTAACAAATGCAAACCACCCTTTTTGTTACAGAAACCACCTAAAATGTTATTAGCCCAAAAAAAGAAGCCGAAAGGGGGATCTTTCAATGTATATACTCAAAAAGCTCTGCGCTGCCCTGACAGCCTGCGGAATGTTGATCTGTGCGGCGCCGCTGCCGCAGATGACCGCCGATGCTGCGGAAACCGTTGTGTTCTCCGGGCTCACCGACATGCCCTTTGAGAACGGCGATCCGTTCAAGGGGGTCGATGTGTCATCGGTCATTTCGCTCGAGGAAAGCGGTGTCCGGTTCTATGACCGGAACGGCAGGGAACAGGACATCTTCCTGACGCTTGCCGATGCGGGCGTCAATACTGTCCGTGTCCGGATCTGGAATGACCCGTATCAGACCGGTACGCACGCCAATTACGGCGGCGGTGTCTGCGATCTGAGCTATGCTGTGCGGATCGCAGAGCGCTGTGCCGCTGCCGGACTGAAGCTGCTTGTCGATTTTCATTATTCCGATTTCTGGGCTGATCCGGGCAAGCAAAAGGCGCCGAAGGCGTGGACAAACTACAGTGTCAGCCAGAAGGCAGATGCGATCTATCAGTTTACGCGGGATTCTCTGAAGAAAATCGCCGCAGCCGGTGCTGAGGTCGCGATGGTGCAGGTCGGCAATGAAACAACGACCGGCATGTGCGGTGTCATGCTGGCCGATTACGGCTGGAGCGAGGCGGGCTGGCGCGATCTCGCATCGCTGTTCAATGCGGGCGCACGCGCTGTGCGGGAATTCAGCAGCAGTACCCGTGTCGTGCTGCACTTCACCAATCCGGAAAAGGTCTCGAATATGACCTATCTCGCAGATATGCTGAAAAAGACGAATGTCGATTATGACGTATTTGCGACGTCTTATTATCCCTACTGGCACGGCACGCTGTCCAATCTCACTTCGGTGCTGACAAACATCTCCCGTACATACGGCAAGCAGGTCATGGTCGCGGAGACTTCCTGCATCCGGACGCTTGAGGACAGCGATGTGTTCCGGAATACGATCCGCAGCAAGGATGACCTCGGCGACTATGCGGGCTATGAGATCAGCGTCGAAGGGCAGACCGCTTATCTGCATGATGTTTTCGCGGCGGTCGCGGCGGTGCCGGACGGAAAGGGCATCGGTGTATTCTACTGGGAACCCGCGTGGCTGCCGGTCGGCAGTGAATACGACAGCAATGCGGAAAAATGGGAGAAATACGGCTCCGGCTGGGCGAACAGGGCGGCAGGGGAGTTTGACCCCGATGCCGAAACGGTCCCCGGCGGAAGCTGCATCGAAAATGAATCGCTGTTCAGCAATGACGGCACTCCGCTCGATTCGCTCTATGTGTTCGGCTCGGTTCACGGCAGCGGCGGCGCGCAGCAGCAGGGTGAAAATTACCTGAGAAATCCCGGCTTTGAGGCGGACGGCGAATGGACAAATTCGCCGGAGGGCTGGACGCTGCACGGCACTGCCGACGGACATTTCGATGTGCGGGCGGAGGATTCCCGCTCGGGCGGCTATGCGCTGCACTGGTACTCCGAGGGCGCGTTCAGGGACAGCTCCGCATCGGCGGTGTTCCGTGCAGAGTCGGACGGCACTTACCGCATATCGGGTTTTGTGCAGGGCGATGCGGCAACTGCATACACCCTGTCCGTGCAGTCCGGACAGCAGAAAAAGCAGGTCAGCGGAAACGGTCAGGGCTGGGCGGTCTGGCAGACACCTGCCGCTGAGCTGACGCTCCGTGCAGGTGATACCGTTACGGTCACCCTGACAGTCTCCGGCGGCGCAGGCAGCTACGGCTCCGCAGACGATTTCTCGGCCGAACGGCTCACGCAGCAGGCTGATCTGCGCGGCGACCTGAACCGCGACGGCAGCGCGGACAGCAAAGATGCCGTGCTGCTGCTGACATATCTGCTCGGGGAGGGGCGTGTCGATGCCGACCGTGCCGACCTCAATGCCGACGGGAAGCTCAATGCCGCTGACCTCACGGTTCTGAAACAGATCACGATGAAATGACGGTGCATCACCGGGCATCATGCAGCGGAGCTGCTCTGCGGAGCGGCTCCGTTTTTCTGTATATCCTGACTGTTTCTGTCATTCAATGTACACGATAATTCATTGACTGCGGGAGCCGGCCGTGCTATAATGTAGCCATGACAGAGGCCCATTTTTGATTCAAACGATTCTGAAGGAGATGATTTTTCATGAAACGAACACAGCGTATGCGGCGGGCGCTGCTCCTGTCGCTGACTGTACTCTCGGCGTTTCTTCTGCCGCTGTTCCGGTTTGCGGAAACGGCACCTGCTGTCAGCGCAGTCTCAACCGACTACCCCGCGCAGCTCATGAACATCGCAAATAAGGACAGTTCCATGGTGCTCACGGAGAACGGCACTGCGGACGGCTCCGCACTGACGCTCAGGGCGCTGGGCAAGGATCTCTCGCCGTCGTGGCGCTTTGACCGCGTCGGCAAGGACTCCAACGGCACGTTCTTCAAGCTCGTCAATGCCGAATCCGGCAGACTGATGACCCCGCAGAATTACAGCGTCACTGCCGGAAACAGCGTCATTCTCTACGGCAGCGAATCCGCCAAATCGCAGCACTGGTATGTCATTCCCGTCAAGCAGGATCACCTCGGGAATGACCTCTATTACAAAATCGTCAACTACGAGAACACCTCGCTCGCGCTGACGCAGGGCAGCTCCGGCATGACCCTCGCGAACTACTCCGGCGCGGACAGCCAGCTCTGGCTGCTCAATACCGACGGGCTTCAGGGATTTGCCGGCTACTGCAAGAACGATCAGACCGGCAACATCAAGGCCGGGGATATCGGCGGTCTGTTCGGTGAGGTCGTTGAGGTCACGAATTTCTCGGATCTCAGCAAATACGCGACCTCTGATACGCCCTATACGATCGTTGTGACTGCGGATATCAAGGTCAGCAGTCTGACCAAGGATTCCTCCGGCAGATACTACTGCCCGGACGGCCGCATCTATGTCCACAGCAACAAAACGATCATCGGCAGCTATGCCAAGCATACGCTCTACAATGTGCAGTTCTGCACCAGCTCCGGCAAGGGTGTCGGCAACAATCTCATCATCAGGAATTTTGACCTTCAGCATGACAAGGAATCCAACGGCAACGACTCGATCGTCGTCTATTTCGGCTCCGGCGAGAATCTCTGGGTCGATCACTGCACATTCACCGGACATTCCGACTATAACACCGCATCGACCGGTCTGCCGGATTATGACAAGTTTCTCGCATGCTGCTACGACGCGGATTTCTGCACGGTTTCCGACTGCGCATTCGGGCTGCATGAGTACGGCCTGATCCTCGGCTATCCGGATGACACCGCGGATGTCAAGAACAAATACGACAACTTCCCGCGCATGTCGATCATCAGCAACCGCTTCAACAAGACCCTCACCCGCGGCCCGGGACTGATGCGCTGGGGCTATTTCCACTCGCTCAACAACTACGTCAACCAGTTCAGCATGGCGTATACCGTTCACAGCGGCTGCGATATTTACGCAGAGAATTGCGTCTATGAAAACGGCGGCAACGTCATCTGCGACTGGAACTCGATCACCTATGCAGGTGCATACGCCGAGAGCGGCTCGATCTTCAATAGCTGCAACAGAACTGTTCAGGGGCAGGGGACTTCCTCCAATCCGAGCTATTCCAAGGCCAGCAGCTTCCGCCCGGGCGGCAACTACAGCTATGTGTCGATCAGCGCACAGGATGTCAAGAACTACTGCGGCAGCTACAGCGGATGCCAGTCCTCCAAAAACAACATGATGTATCTGCGGTTTGCAAAGGCAGGCGTGCCGAGCGCAGGCTACAGCGAAGCACCGAGCGGCCCGATGGGTCCGACCGCAGCCAGCTTCTCTGAGGGTGCTGCATACCGCATCAGAAATGTAAACTCCGGTCTGTATATGCAGGTTGCGGGCGCTGCGGCTGAGAACGGCGCAAACATCCAGCAGTGGGGCACTGACAACAGCTCTGTTCACGATATCTGGAAGCTCTACAGCGCAGGCGACGGCTATTATTACATCGCATCCTGCGTCGGCGACGGCGGTACCTATGTCCTCGACGTTGCCGGCAGAAAGACCGACAACGGCACAAACCTTGATCTCTATCAGTACAACGGCGGCACAAACCAGCAGTTCATGCTTGCAGAAAACAGCGACGGCAGCTATACGATCTACACCAGGGTTTCCGGTGAGAAATCGGCCGTCGAGGTCGCGGATGCCTCAAAGGAATCCGGCGGCAATGTGCAGCAGTGGGAGAACAACGGCAATGCCTGCCAGAACTGGATCCTCGAAGCAGTCACCGATCCGGGAACGAGCATGGATACCGGTGTGATCTACACCTTTGAGAATGCAAATTCTGCGCTCGTCATGGACATTGTAAACGGCGAAATGAAGGCCGGCTCCAATGTACAGCAGTGGGGCTCCAACGGCTTTGACTGCCAGAAGTGGACGCTGACACCGTTCAGCTCCGGCAATTACTACTGGATCCGCTCGCAGGCTGACCCTGCATTCGCACTGAAGGCCGAGGGCAGCGGCAATGCCTCGAATATTGACATCGCGGCATACTCGTCCTCCGACAGCGCAGAGCTGTTCCGTTTCTCGAAGAATCTCAACGGCACCTACAGCATCATCACCCATGCCTCGAAGGATGCCTGTCTTGTGGAGGTGAACGGTGCCTCGAAGGAGAACGGCGCGAACGTGCAGCAGTATGCACCGACGAACAGCCCGTGCCAGAACTGGAATGTCATCACTGAGACTACCACAACGATGACCACCACGACAACCACTACAACCACTACGACCGCGACAACAACGACCACAACGACCACAACCACGGAGACAACGGTTCCGGCGGTCACAGAGATCGTGTGGGGCGATGTGGATGTCAACGGTGAGGTGAATGTCATGGATGCGGTTTTGCTTGCAAGAGTCGTCGGCAGTGACGAAACACTGCGCACAGCAGATTACACCGCACAGGGCAAGGCGAATTCGGATGTGCTGTATGACGGCACCATCACGCCGGCTGACCTGGCAAGACTGATGAACTATCTGGCAAAGCTCATTTCGTATTCCGATCTCGGCAAACAGTGAGTGCGGAGAATCACACAAAAAAAGCCCCGGTTCAGCGTGAACCGGGGCTTTTGCCGCAAATCAGCGCATATTTACAGTCAGGCGAGCCGGTGTTTCACGCTCCGCCCGTGCAATCATGTTGATTGCAGCACGGCCGTAGCTTCCGAGATTGTCGATCAGGCACTGCATGTTCAGCAGCGTGAGTGTTGTCGGCTCGGGCATTGAGGTCAGGCAGTCATACAGCGCATCCAGATTGTTGCCGTAAAAGCCCGGCAGGCGCAGTCTGGACGAAAATACACGGTGAAATTCCGCGCGGTCGCCAATCTGAGAGCAGTCAATCGTAATCTGCATGCTTCATTCCTCCCCATACAGTAATTCAAATGTGTTGTAATGATCCTCGGTATAGTAGATCAGTCCGTCATTGGAATAGACGATGCGTTTCGCACCGCGGGATTTTTTGCCGAGCGTGTCGATGTCGCATTCGTGATATTCGCGGCCTGCCTTTTCCGGCAGATTGCCTTCATAGTTCCCGAAATAGCTTCCGCCGATGCAGCAGCCGGGCGCATACGGCTCCAGCGAACCGCCCGACCAGCCGAGCTTCTGTGCTTCCTTTTTCGTGATGAAATTCGAGGGCAGCTCGCCGTAGGTATAGAGATACAGCGCGACGTCCTCTTTCGAGGTATACACCCCGTCGCGGTCGATGGTCCCCTCGGTGGTGACAGTACCGGCCTGTGTCAGCTCACCGGCGATGTACGCGGTGGTCTGTTCCGTTTCGGCTGCCGGGTCGGTCTGAGGCGGAAGCGTCTGTGCCGTTGTCACAGAGACAGCAGGCGGCTTTTCCGTGACCTCCGAAAAAGCGGGCTCCGTTGTTTGAGCGGCGGCAGTTTCCGTGACCGCTGCCGCAGATGTCTGCGGTGCGGGAGCAGGCTCCTGTTGCTTTTTCTTCTTGCAGCCGCCGAGCGTCAGAAGAAGGATACCCGCCAGCAGCAATGCAGATACTTTACGCATAAAATCCCTCCTTCGTAATTCTATTATAGCACATTTGGCTGAAAAGTGCAATGGATACAGTAAAAATTACATTACTATTCCGCAGCCTGATCTCATATCGGAGGCCGGCACTGCCCGCTTATAGCACATTTTGCTGAAAAGTGCAATGGGGGAGCAGAAGAAAGGCGCGGCAGAACGGGATTTTTTGCCGCGGGCGCGGTCATGTGACTTTGCGCAGGGTTCGAGATTTAGATACAAGAACAGGGGAAGAAGTCAGTCCGGCTTCTTCCCCCTGTGAATGATTCAGTTTCCAAGCAGGAAATCGCAGAGCTGCTGCAAATCCTGTGCATCAACACTGCCGTCGCTGTTCATGTCGGCATTGGCAAGTGCTGTCCCGGAGAGCGTGCGGACATGCAGTAGATGCTGCCTGACCGCAGTGAGATCCTTGACGTTGAGGACGCCGCTGCAATCTGCATCGCCCGCGAGTGTCGCCGCCGGTCGTGCCGGTGTGACGATCACCGTATAATTGATGCAATAGGCGGACTGTCCGTTCTCACCCAGCGAAATCTGCGTACCTGCTTTGAAATCCTGCTGATAGACGTCAAATATCACATCGTTGGTGGTTTCGGCATGCAGCGCAGTGGGATTCCAGCCGTTCAGCCATGCGGGGACATTCTCCACGCGGCTGTCCAGCAGCACCGAAACGGTGATATCCGCACCGGCTTCAAATTCCGCAAGCGTGCCGGTCAGCGTTTTCGCATCGCACGGCGTCTGGATCGCCTCGCCGCCCGCAGGCAGATCCGGATAGCTCCGGAACAAGAAATCGCGGTCGGTGAAGATCGTGCTGCCGGTCTGCGGATCGGGCTGAATGCGCCACTCATAACCCGGCTGTACGGGCTTCAGCTTCTGCACGAGTGTCCCGCTGATCTCAGGGATCTCTACGGCAGTCCCGCCGTTGAGATAAAACGGCGTCCAGCTTCCGAGATAGGTTTTGGTGTCAAGGCCGTTTGCGGAGCTCTGCACGGTCCCGCGCACTCTGCCGGAGGTGTTGACAGCCTTTCCGCCCGCAGTCGTGCCGTATTCCTTGAATTTTGCATTTTCAGGAGCATTGTTGCTCATTTTTGTCCAGCCGGCACTGTTGATGATGCCCTCGTATTGCAGCTTTGTGTTGACGAACGCAATGTCTGCGGATGCGCCCCACGGTCTGCCGAAATACCCGGGGTTGACGGTCGAACCGGAGGCAGCGGTCACGGTGCAGTCTGTGAACAGCGTTCTGCCCGCATCCTTGTTCGCGGTGATATATCCGCCGGCCGCGCTGCTGCTGTAGCCCTTGAAACGCAGCTCGCAGGAGTCAAAGACATACGTTCCAGAACCGAAGATATAGTCGGTATTGCCTTCGACCAGGCAGTCGCGGAAATAGCCGTAGGAAGCGCCGAGAAACAGCGTGTCCTGACTGCTCTGGAATGTGCAGTTCTGAAACTCAGCATAGTCTCCCTCGATCGCGAGTGCGGCAGCACGCTCCGTCGCGGCCTTGCTCGCCACATCGGCGCCCTTTTTCCGCTGGAATGTGATGCTCTGACTGCCGGAAACCTCCACGCCGTCGGCGATCTCCTCGTCAGTGACGTAGCGGTTAAACGAATTTTCAAAGGTGATATTTTCCGCACGGAACCAGTCGGCATTCGAGCGCAGACGCACCGAACAGCCCCAGCGCTGGGTCGGTTCGTTTTTGGCATTCTTCGCTCTTGCGGCATCCGCACTGTAAACGCCGTCGCTGCTGACGCTGTAATACTTGTAGCCGATGCCGTAATACCATGTCAGAACGACCGGCTGTGAGGGTGTATCATTGACAAACGTCAGATACGGTGTATTCGCTGTGATCTGTTCGCGGTACGTGCCCGGCGCGATGTGAATGGTCACGCGGTCTGCTTCTGAGCGCGGGTTCCGTGCCGCCGCAGCATTGACAGCCGCCTGCACGGTGCTGTAGCTTCCGTCCCGGCCGGAATATCCGACATAGAGGTCGGTTTCCGCCGCCTGTACAGGCAGCGGGGCGGGCAGCATGCAGGTGACAAGACCTGCTGCAATCAGGATGGCAGTTGTTTTCCGTTTCATAAAAATCCCCCAATCTGTTTCCTGTTTCGTGATGGCAAGACAACCACCCATAATCCAGTATAACACAGAATTGAGGGATTTGCAATGGAATATTGTACGATTTGCTGATATATTGAACGATTAATTCTGATTCGCAAGATAATCCGTCAGCAGATGATGAAGCGTGCGCCAGCTCAGCACAGCGCATTTGACACGCGCCGGCATTTTCGAGATGTTTTGCAGCGCACCGGCCTCCTCAAGCTCATCCAGCTCATCCTGTGAGATTTCTCCGCCGATCATCTTCATAAACAGATCGGTCAGGTGCAGCGCATCATGCGGCGTTCTGCCGATGATCAGATCCAGCATGATATCCGCTGAGGCCTGCGAGATCGCGCATCCGACACCGGTGAACGAACCGTCAGCGATGACGCCGCCGTTCAGATCCAGGTGCAGTGTGATCTCGTCGCCGCAGCTCGGGTTCATGCCTGCATGGGAGCATGTTGCGGTCGGCAGCTCATGCAGATGCAGCGGGTGCAGATTGTGGTCGAGCAGCACCTCATCGTAAAAATTATCTGTCATAGCCCATGCGCCTCCTGATTGATTTCAGCGTATTTATGAATCTTTCGATATCCTGTTCATCGTTGTAGAAAGCAATGCTCATGCGGGCAGTCGAGGGGACACCGAGAAATTTGTGAAGCGGCTGCGCGCAGTGATGACCGGCACGGATCGCAATATTGTCCGAATCAAAAACAGCAGCAATGTCATGCGGATGCACACCGTCAACCGTAAATGTCAGGATCCCGTGATGCTCGTCCGCAGTCTCCGCACCGATGATGCGGACATGAGGGATCTCCTTCACCGCATCAAAAGCGAGCTTCGTCAGCGCAGCTTCACGGGCCGTGATCGCGTCAAATCCGATCGAACGGATGTAGTCGATCGCGGCATGAAGTCCCGCAGCACCGGCGGCATTGACCGTTCCGGCCTCGAATTTGTGCGGCAGCTCGGCATAGGTCGCCGACTCCCGCGTGACATACTCGATCATTTCTCCGCCGTACAGGAACGGCGGCATCTGCGCGAGCAGCTCCTCTTTGCCGTACAGGACTCCGATTCCCATGGGCGCGAGCATTTTGTGCCCGGAGCATGCGAGAAAATCGACACCGAGCGCCTGCACATCGACCGGGATATGCGGCACGCTTTGCGCACCGTCGCACACAATCACGGTACCGTTTTTGTGGCAGATCTCCGCGAATTCTGAAATCGGATTCAATCGCCCGAAGATATTTGAAATCTGCGCTGCTGCGAAGATTTTTGTACGCGGTGTTAATGCGTTCCGAAGTGACTCCGGAGTATATGCCCCGAATTCATCGCATTCCAGAAACCGCAGCTTTGCACCGGTTTCCCGTGAGAGGTTCTGCCACGGAAGCAGATTGCTGTGATGCTCGGAAATCAGCACAAGTATTTCGTCATCTGCGTGCAGGTTTGTTCTTCCCCAGCTATACACGATGAGGTTGAGGCTTTCGGTCGCATTGCGCGTAAAGATGATCTCGCGTTCTGACGCTGCACCGATGAATTTCTGCACAGCGATCCGCGCATTTTCGTAGACCTCAGTCGCCCTGACACTCAGATCGTAGAGCCCCCGCAGCGGATTTGCATTCTCTGCCCGGTAATACTGCAAAACTGCATCAAGAACCGCTTTTGGCTTTTGCGTTGTTGCGGAATTGTCCAAATATGCAAGCTCCGGATATTGCGCAAATACGGGAAAATCAGACTTGATTGTATTCAGATTCATCCGGTTCCTCCCTGCCGAGCACACGGAAAATCCTGCGCTCTGTTTCTGCATCGCCGATCTGCCGGATGACGCTGCCGAGCCTGGCCTGCGCCATGAGCTCTGCGATGCGCTCCTCCGGGATCCCGCGGGACTGCAAATAGAAAATGTGTTCGGCACTGATCTGCCCGATCGAAGCGCCGTGTGAGCCGGAAACGTCCTCCTCCGCACAGAGAATGACCGGGACTGTCCGGTTCTGCACATGTTCGTTCATCAGCAGAACGTCCTCGTTTTCTGCGCCCTTTGCGCCGACCGCGCCGTGCCGGAAGTCGATCGTTCCGCGAAGGACCTTGGAGGCGTTTCCTCTCAGCACGCCCTTCACCTGCACATTTGACTCGGACTGCTTTCCGTTCTGAATGATATTCATGTTGAGGTCGAGCTTGTCATTGTGATCGGCGATATATCCGATATTTGCAGTAAATGCGGATTTTCTGCCGTTCATTGTAACAGTTTGCCCGTTTGTGACGGATGCGCCGCTGAGGAAGATCTGAACAAGCTGAAGTTCTGCACAGTCTGCGATTTCCGCAGCAATGCTGCTTATCGCTTCGGAGCCGCTGAAAATCTGCACGAGCTTCACGGAAGCAGCGTCTTCTGCGTGGATCACAGTCTGGAATGCGCCGCATGCGCGGTAATCCGCGATCACCGTGATCTGTTTTCCCTTTTCTGCATTCACATGAAGTGCGCTGATGCCGTTCTTCTGAAATTGAAGACGGACAGGCTCACGCGATGAACCGCTGACCGTGACGCATGAAACACGGTTTTGCGTGAAAAACGACAGCAGTTCTTCGGAATCTGTCTGCGGAATGTTCAGATTTTGTAACGCAGTTTGTCCGACTGAAATGCCCTCCGGGGCAGCAATTTCCGGTTGTTCATTTACAAGCTGCGGCGCTGTGATTTCTGCATGATTGACATGCAGCCATGAAAATGTCGGCGCAGGCAGCCGATTGACCTTGAGTGTTGCCATTTTGCGCCTCCTTACCCGATGCTTCCGGTCATTTCCAGCCGGATCAGATTATTCATTTCGACCGCATATTCCAGCGGCAGTTCCTTTGACACATTGTCCGCAAAGCCGCTGACGATCATTGCGCGTGCTGTCTGCTCATCCAGACCGCGTGACATCAGATAAAACACCGCATCATCGCTGATTCTGCCGATTTTTGCCTCGTGTCCGATGTCGGCCTTGTCGGTGCGGATGTCCATGACCGGGACAGTATCCGAGCGTGAGATCCGGTCGAGCATCAGCGATTCGCAGCTCACGGACGACCGGCTTCCGACGGCCTGTTCCGTGACGGTCACGGCGCTCCGGAATGTGCTGATTCCGCCGCTTTTTGAGATGGATTTGGTATCCATATGTGATGAAGTGTTCGGTGCGGCATGGACGATTTTTGCGCCGGTATCGAGATTCTGCCCCTCTCCTGCAAATGTGATTCCGGTGAATTCTGCCGAAGCGCCTTCGCCGGCAAGAATGCTCATCGGGTACAGATAGGACACATGGGATCCGAAGCTGCCGGAGACCCATTCAATGCGGCCGCCCGCCGCGACTGTCGCGCGTTTTGTGTTGAGATTGTACAT
>CAMNJD010000309.1 GCA_946540705.1 uncultured Ruminococcus sp.
TGTATGGCTGCACAAAGAAATGGCGGTGAATCTTCACCGTCATTGTTAGATATTGCCAAACATCGAATTGATTACTTTTCTGATTTCAGCCTCTTCCAACCCGTCAGAAGCAATCTCATGAATGATATGATTCTTTTGAAATGAGATATGAAACTCAGTATCAGCCTTTTTGATAAAGTAGACCGATACTCCGTTCATGACTTCTTCACGGATATCATTGGAATTCGCAGGCATTCCCAGTTCAAAGCCATTTGGTGCATTTTTTATGTTGATATACCGAATGTTCAGACTGTTCTTCCCGTCCGAAAGGTCAAATTCAATATCAGTAATGGAGCTTTCATTAATTTCTCCCCATAAATCAGTCGGTTTCATGTTTGGAGGAAGATATTTCGGTACAAGCGAGGTAAATCCGGCTTCTTGACATTTTTCAAGCATCTGCTGTGAATACGGATTCTCACCTTTTAACTCGACGTCATTACTAAAACTGATCTGGATGCTTCCATCCATAATCCGAGCCGCAGAAGAAAAAGCGTTCATTCCAAATACAGAGTAAGAAAAAACATTTGCCGTCACAATCGCCGCAGCAACAACGGCAGGGATCAGGCGACGAAGCGCGAATCTTCGTTTTTTTTCTGGCTCAGTTTGACTGAGTGATGCGTTTCGCATGGTTATACTCGCCGCCGTTTGCTCAATTTTATTTTGTTCTGTAACGCAGATCTCTGATATTGCTTCAATTAACTCCTTGATTTCTACACGGTCTCTCTCTCCGAGGGGCTTTGCCATCTCTTCGCGCAGTGCATCTGTAAGTTCCTCAAGATATTCAAGGTCAGCATTATTATGATTCATTAATTCGGCAAGTTTTTCATTGGTCATAGAAATCACCTCCTGATCGTCTATGATTCATGTAGCGAAATTCGCTTATTTTTCCATGGTGATTCAAAATTTGTATTGCTCGCGGATTTTATCACGGATGGCATGAACTTTTTTGTATAACTGCGCCAATGTGAGATTATATTTCTTTGCAACATCGCGGCGATCACCTTTTTTCGCGCCGTAATACGCTTTTAGTAAGTGCAGATCATCTTCAGACAGACAATCAAACATTTGAGCAGAAAACATCTGTTCCAAATCATTTTTGCTGTCTTCAATTCTAGTCATATCAAAGTTAAGCGCCTGCAGGATACGAGCACGCTTTTTTTGATAATTACTTATGATGCGATCTGCAGAGGCATACAGCCATCCCCGGATATTTTTTTTGAAATCTATTTCATTACGCTTTTGATAGAGAAGAAGAAATGTTTCTTGCGTGCAATCTTCAGCGCCGTTGGGGTCATCAGGCAACTTATTCTGACAATAGTGCAGAATCTCCGAATAGTATTGTTCGGTCACATGAATGCATCGGTTTCGATTGTCCGTGATATCCCCTCCTTTTTGGATTTTCACTATTGTATCATAATCGGAACCGATTGTCAAGCGTTGGGAGAATGGATTTTTTCCAACTGATAGGGTAAAATAAAAAGTAGAGAACGCCAAAGGATCTTTTCGTCAATTTCGCCCCTTGACGAATTCGAAGTGGAAAATGTCGAAAATACGTTAATTCTGATACGAGACTGTTCAAAGGGCTGACGGCACAAATCTTTCAGGCGCAAGCTGAAAGTCGCTCGACAAATTTTTTCTTCTGCTCCATGGAAGAATGCACATAACGATTCAACGTGAGGCTGGCATCGGCATGACCAAGCAGTTCACTGAGCGTTTTTACATCAAAACCAAGTTCAACACACATACTGGCATAAGTGTGGCGAAGCAGATGAAAATTCACGAGCCTCAGATTACAGCGCTTGAGAATTGAACGAAACCGATTCTGCATCGTGCGAGGTTCGATCGGTTTTTGATTTCCTGACAATACGAATGACGAATCTTCTGCTTGATATTTTCTTAACTTTTTCAGTGCAAATTCCGGAATCGGGATTCGCCGGACTGATCGTTTGCTTTTTGGAGCACCGATCTTGACCTCACTGGATCCGCCGTGATTCACTCTCTGAACTGTACGCTTGACTGATAGAATTCCATTTGCGAAATCTATATCATCCCATTTTAAACCGCAGAGTTCTCCAATTCGCAATCCGGAATACATGCAAAGCAGGATGCCTGCGCACGATATATCATTTGCATCGATTAAAAATTTTTCGATCCGATTCCTTTCGTATTTACTGAGAATATCCAGTTGTTTCTGTTCGGATTTGGGCATAGTAAAATGTGATTCGCGGATACCGTATTCTCTAGCTGTATAATGCTCTACGCTGCGATAGACGGTCATGATGTCTCTAACCGTCTTAGCAGTTAAACCGCCACGACCGTCAAGCCGACCATGCGAGAGCTTTTCAGATATAAAGTCGTTCAGTTTTGCTGTATTTAGATCAGCAAAAGAGAGCTTGCCAAGCTGGGGGAGAATATGATTTCGGATCGTGCTGCGGTAAATCGCATAGCTGGATTCCTTTACCCGGAGCCTGCACGCCGCCAGCCATTGTTCACATGCCTCCTGCACGGTCAAACGTAATGCTGCAACCGGAACAGTATCCCGTAAGGAATACAGATCTTCCATTTTCTGTTTGACCTCTGCCAATGTGCGGGCATACACTGACTTGTACCGTACCCGACCGCTTTCGGTATATCCGATTGATACCCTGCCTTCGTACCGACCGTCTTTGCGCAGGTAAATATTGCTGCCTCTCTTTGCCATAAGAAACCTCCTGATACATATTATTTGACGGCTTATTACCTAAATCATAAGCCTATATGTCGGATTTTGAAAAGAAAAATGTGAAAAGGTCTTTACTTTTTGAAATAATCTGCTATAATAAGAACAGAATCCTCCTGAATCGGCATTCAATCAGTCTTAAAAACCTTTCATAAAGGGGCGAAATTGACGAAACTTATTTGCAGTCAGACAGAATAAGCCGACTTGTACTAGATACAAGTCGGCTCGGAAAATATCGAATTTTCGCAAGTTTAATGCTGCATGGTTAACAATGCCATATGCAGCGGATAGTATATATAGTATAGCCATTTGCTTGCAGCATTCTGCTGACCAGAACCACGCTTTCCATTATACAGCCGAATCGGTAACAGAGCGAGCAGTGTGCCGTATTGATAAGAAAGAGTCCATGCACTTTCCGCGTTTGACAGCATCAGTATGTGAATCATTACCAGTGAAGCTAGCATGAAGATCATCGTCCGCTTTTTCCGGTCATCTCGGAACACATAGAAGATAATCGCCCAAACCGGAATCATGTATGACCAATCTCCGAACTGCCCAAGCGAGATACAAACGCCCACGAGAATCAACCGAGGCATTGCTGATATTTTGGATTCCAACAGCATGAGCGACAGCAACGCGACCGCCAGCGTGAGCATCACATTCCAATGAGTGCAGTATTCCAGTATGCATTCCGGCGCGCGCCCGAATGCCAATCTGAAATAGAACGGCTGCGAGATCAGCGCGAATATGACAAGGCGCAGCAGATACTGTGATCTGCTACGCGTGTACCGATACCCTTCTGCAAGCATGAACACCATGAGAGGTGCGGTCAATCTTCCGATCAACCGCATTACATAATAGAGAATGCTACTTGAAGGAACGAACACCAACGCGATATGGTCGATCGTCATCGCCGTGATTGCCAGCAGTTTGATCTGTTGTCTGTTCACAGTTTGTTTCCTCCCGGCTTTGTGCCATTTGGAATGTAGTCAGATTCCCTGCGCTGGCGTTCGGCATCACCGATCGTTTGCAGATAAGTACCGCCGAGAACCTGCTCTGCGGTTGTCAGCAATTCCGCAGCGTCATGCAGCTCATGCTCTGCATGAATCAATGCTGCGTTCAGCTTCATGATGAGTTCCCGATCGGAACCGTCACAGCCGTCCCGCGTCCGTTCGATGCGACGGACGGCTTCCTCTTTTTCTGCCATGTCAGCACGCAATGAATCCAGCGTCGCGCCCTCGTTAATCTTTGCATTGAGCGCGGTCAGCCGGTCAAGCTCCGCATCATTCACCCATGACAGCACGCGATTCGGATTCTTCTTGCGAACCGGCAAATACCCCTTTGAAAAGGAAATGATATAATAATGCTGCATGGCGAGAACACGGTAATTCGGCGCGTTGCTCATTTTCGCCTGTTCCATTTCCCGCACCAGCTTTTGCTCAAAAGCCAGTTTTTCGGATAACCGATTTCTCAGCGCAGCCTCGCTGTAAAACTCACCGAGCGATTTAAGCCGGATGAACAAACCGTAATTCTGCGGTTTGACGGAGATATACTTGCCGCGCTTGACTTCGTAATGCGCCCGCTCCAAACGTGCAAGCAGTTCATCGAATGATCGTGACTGCATCAGCATTCTGTCCACATCTTCGCGCAGACGATCACGAGCAAATGTGCGCGGCGCACGGAAGTCCTGCTCAATACGGCGAATTGTTTGGACATAACACGCTTGCGCTTCAAAGCCATTCTCCGTTTCGCGATACGGAATAACTCGCTCGTCAAGTTGCTGCTGCACCCATGCCTGCTTATCCGGCGATGAATAGTAGAATGCTTTGAACGGCGAACTCTGCGCCGACTCCAATTCCGCAATCTTTTTTCTGCTTTCTGCTAATTCCCGCTGCATCTGATCCGCACTTGCATTCGCATTCCGCAAATCAGCAGCTCGACGGATTAGCTTTGCTGTTTCTTTTTGCAGCTTGAACTCGTCAACCGACAAGTGTTTCCGGTGAACATCTTTGTCATCGCGCTCGCAGCCGTGAACCCGCAGCACGCGCTCCATCTCTGCACGCTCCGAAAACTCCCACATGACAAGCTGATTCTCCTTCGGACTGCGCGGACGAAACCCCTGCTCAATCAATGCTGCTTTCATGGACACACCTTTGCTGAGTCCATTCTCCCGACCTTTTGTATAAAACGGTATGAAGTCAATATGCAGATGCGGGGAAGCCTCGTCCAGATGAAGCACCGCATTGAAAACAAAAAGATTCGGATTGCGTCGCTGAAAGTCTCGCATATACGATTGCAGCATTTGCTTCGCCCGGTCGCCTCGTTCCGATCCGCACGGTGTTGTCTCGCAATCACCGAACTGCACCACAATTTCATAGAACGCTTCTTCACGCTTGCTTTCTGCCATGTGCAGATAGTAATCGGAAATCACGCGGTCACGCCTTGTTTGTTTTGCGTTATATTCCTGCAAAGCACGGTCGAACAACTGATGATACGCATCACGCACATCCTGCTGCTTGAAAATAATGTTGTCTGCGATTCTTTTCTCATCAACATTCGCCGCTGTGAATTTCCGGTTGTTGTGTTTGATGTTCGCGCCGTGCTG
>CAMNJD010000310.1 GCA_946540705.1 uncultured Ruminococcus sp.
AGCCCGCCAACCGCTGCATGATCTCTGCGACCTGCACCGCGCTTTCGCCCATCTCCCCCAGCACAGAGTACTTCCGGAAGATCACTTCCCCCTCCGGACTCGTGTATATTTCAAGAGGGTCGCCGTCACTGAAAACATTGACACTGAGAATTTTGCCGGTGCTTGTCGTAACAACGGCAAATTGTGACGATTCTTTGGATTTCTCAATGTCATCTTGAAAATTTACGGCGTTCTCCTCATAATTGCGCTCCGGCATCGTGCCGGTTTTCAGCAGCATATCAATGTCCGGACGCAGCTTGATGTCGATGTGATTTTCATAGACCGTGATGCGCTCGATGATAAAATCGACATCGGCTTTCGTCAGGCTGTCCTTGCTGAGAATTGTGTCAAATACCTCCATGACTGTTTTCGCCGTGCGGTTGACATTGACGATCATATTGTGCTTATCGGCAGCAAGCTGCATCTGATTGCGCAGACCTTCGATCCGGAGCGTCAGTTCGTCGATCTGCTCCGTGTAGATTTCTTCGAGCATATCCTCGCGCTCCGGATGCTTTGCAATGTCGCGGACATGCTGCCGTGCGAGCATCTTGATCTCGGCGCGGGTATCCTCGATCTGCTGATTCAGCACCTCGACAACCGATTTGCTTGATGATGTTTCATGTTGTTCGCGGTCAATGGATTCCTGCAATTTTTCAAGCATTGATTCGGAATTTTCCTTGACCTTCTGAATGAACGCTTTGAGCAGTCCGTCCAGCATATCCACGCGGGTATGATGTGAGCTGCACGCCTTGCTGCCGCGTCTGTGATAGGTTCCGCAGCGGTATGCCGGCGCAAGGTCGGCTCGGCTCATGGAAAACATCGGACTGCCGCAGTCGCCGCAGTACAAATAGCCCGAATACACATTGTCATACTTCTTCACGCCACGGTAATTGGAGCGCGTGCGCTGTGCGATCTGCTCCTGCACGCCCGCGAACAGCTTGTAATCGACGATCGGCGTGTGGTTGTCCTCGAATACAAGGTGATCGGTCTCTTGCAGCTTCATGTCGCTGCCGTTGATCTTCTTGCGGCGGTATTTGCCCTGCCGCAGCGTGCCGATATAGAAGTCATTGCGCAGAATCTCGCTGACCGTGACAAGGCTCCATTCCGGTTTCCCGCGCAAGGTGCATTCCTCGCCCTGTGCCTCACGGCGTTCCTTTTCCGCCATGCGCGGCGTGGGAATGTGCTGATCGGTCAGATAGTTGGCGATGCGCTTGTAGCCCCAGCCCTCGCTGTATAGCCGGAAGATCTCGCGCACGACCTCTGCGGCAGGCTCGTCAACCTCGAACTGCATCGTCTTGCTGTTCGTCATGATGTAGCCGTAGGGAACCGCGCAGATCCATCGTCCTTCCTCCTGCCGCCGCTTCACAACCGAGCGCACCTTCTTCGAGGTGTCCGTAACCGGCATCTCGTTGATGAGGAAGCGGAACTGGATCGCTGTCCAATCATCAAAGGTCGGATAGTCGATGCTGTCTCCGATCGAAATGATGCGCATTCCGGCATCACGCAGGTCTTCCAGCTCAACGAGGCCTTTGCTGTTGCGACGCGAGAAGCGCGAGAAATCCTTGATAATGAGGATGTCATACTCGTGCCGCATCATCTTACGCCGCAACACCTGATAGCCCTCGCGCTGCTCAAAGGTGTAGCCGGAGCGGTCGCGGTCCTCGTAGAAGTCGAGGTCCGCCGCCGGAAACTTCTTGCTCACATAGTCCGCAATGATCGCCTTCTGGTTCTCGATCGAGGTATTGTCACGGTCAAGCTCGTCATCGACTGAGATGCGGCAGTAACCGGCGATGTGCAGTTGGTCGCCCATGTTGTTCTCCTTTCATACAATGTTATTTTGATATTCTGATATATGATAACATCATTGTAACATAAGCAGTGTCAAAATGCAATCGGCAAAGTACACAAATCTGCGTCAGAGATTTTTCCGCAGCAGACTGCTCATGCACTCGGTCAGATCGGCACTGCCCGAAAGGAAATAGACCACCTTGCACTTCTTCGGATGACCGGCATCGGCAAGAATCTGCGCGGTCAGCTCCTTGCGGTCGATTGTCTCCTGCTCCTCGTTCGTCATCCACACTTCGATGAATCCCTGCGGTTCTCTGTTGTAAATCAGCAAATTCTGCCAGCCCCTTTCTCAGTCTATTATCGGTTTCAGGTCGGTCTGTTATGCAAAATTCGTGCGGATTCATCTTCGTCTCACCCCCGTATTTGCGTTGTAGTATCCGTTCGGAATGATCTCCGAACGCTTGCGGTCAAACACATTGTTCAGCATATCCTGCACATAGGTGCCGTTCATGATCTTCTCCACCATTTCAAGTCTCTCGGCAGCTTCTTTCAGTTCTGCCCGGACTTCTTCCAGATGTTTGCGGGCTGTTGCAATTCTTTCAGTGTAATTCTCACTCATGTACCCCAGATTTTCGACTTCACGCTCTGCCGCTTTCTCCTGCTCGGTCAACTCATGGAATCGGCGTCGGATTGTATCGACCGTTTCGCCGTTGTTGATCGCTTCATTCAGCGCAGTCAGTTTGTCGAGCTCCGCATCGTTCACCCATGTGAGTGGTCGGTCCTGTCTGCGCTTGCGAATCGGAAGACGGTACTCGATAAAGCACTCCATATATCGCCGCTGTGTCAACAGCACCATAACATTCGGCGCTTTCTTCGCTTTAGCTTCCTCGATCTTCTCCGTAAGCTGTTTTTCGTAATCGTGCAATGCAAGCAGTCTGTTCCGCAGCGCCTGTTCACTGTAAAACTCTCCGAGCGATTTGAATCGGATATACCGTTCGGCATTCCACGGTTTTGCGGCGATGTATTTGCCGGTCTTGATACTGTATCCTTTATTCGCCAGCTTTTGAAGGAAGTCTCTGAGGTCTTTTGCGCCGAGCATACAGCGGTCAATGTCTTCTTTCAGCTGCTCACGGAATGAAACCGGCTGCCCATGATAATTCTTCTCAAGGCTGCGAATTGTTTTGATGTGGTATTCCTGCGCCTCAATGCCGTTCTCTGTTTCGCGGAACGGAATGCCCATTTGTTCAAGCTGCTGCATCACATACGCCTGCTTATCATCCGTCGCATAGAAAAACTTGACATACGGCGACTCTCTCTCCGATTCCAACAGGCGCACTGTCTGCTGTGCTGCCTGCAATTCCTCTTTCAGTCGGTAGACTTCCGATCTGTTCGCGTCACGGTCAGAAACCGTTTGTGTCTGCCGGAGCAATGCTTCCATGCGCCGTGAATCCTGCAATGCCTTGTATTCCCCGACGCTCATATGCTCATAGTCTGCGTGCTTGTCCTCGCGCAGGAATCCGCGACGATGCAGAATATACTCCATTTCTTTGCGCTCCGATTCCTCCCACAAGGTCAGCTGGTTCTTGCCGTTGTGCTCCGGAACAAAACCCTGCTCGATCAAAGTCGCACGCATCGACACGCCCTTTTTCAATCCGCGCTGCCGTTCTTTGGTATAGAACGGAATGAAGTCGATGTGCAAATGCGGCGAGGCTTCATCCAGATGCATGACAGCATTGAAAACGAAAAGATTTGGATTCCGCTTTTCAAAATCTCTCATATAATCATTGAGCATTGTCTGCGCCGCATACCACCGCTGTGTACCCGGCAGCACCGTCCGACAATCACCAAACTGCACGACCGCTTCATAGAACGGCTCCTCTCTGTGCCCGTTTGCAATGTGCGAATAATAATCGGCAATTCTTCTGCATGGTCGCTTTTGTCTCTCATTATATTTCCTGACCGCTTCTCCGAACAGTTCCTCATAGGCGCTTTCGACCGACTGCATCTTGAAGCTGATGTTTTTTGAAGTCTCCGCCGGATTGATGTTGTCCGCGAGGAACTTCCGGTTATTGTGATTGACATTTGCACCGTGCGCGGCACTTGCTTTTCCGAGCGTAAAGCTGATACTAAACCTCTCCATGCTTCTTCCCCTCCTTTTTCTGTCCCTGACCTACCGTTTTGGTACCTTAGCCCTGATGTTCACCCAATGTCAGTAGCGGATGCTCGCACATCCACTACTGAATCGGGCCGGATTCAAAATCCGGAGAGCTGTTTTTCTGCTCCGCAGCTGGTGAAGCCCCAGACCCTTGCACTTATCCGTTTTCGCTGCCGATCTCGCTGACCAGATTCGAGATCGCGGAGTTCTCCTGCTTGTCGGCGATTGCCTGCAATCTCTGAATTGCCGCCGTTTTATCCCCCTGACCGGAGAACAAAGTGCCCAGCGCATTGAGTGCGGCATTGATGTCACTCGGTGTCAAATCGCCGTTGAACATCATCGCGGAAAGGGCTTCTCTCTGCTCGTCCTGCATCAGCTGCTTGAACTCTTTTTGCAGTTCGCCGAGCCGC
>CAMNJD010000311.1 GCA_946540705.1 uncultured Ruminococcus sp.
GTGCGCCCGGGTGATCATATCATCATCAGCAGCCTCGAACACAATTCCTCCGCACGCCCCGCAGCCGCTCTCGCAGAGGCCGGGACGGTCAGCCTCTCCACGTTCCGCACCGATGCCGATGACGACAAAACCCTGTCAGCGCTCCGTGCGCTGCTGCGGCCGAACACCCGGGCGGTCATCTGTACGCTTGTCAGCAATGTGACCGGTCAGATTCTTCCGGTCAGGAAGATCGCCGAGGTCTGCCGGGCGCACGGCGTCATTCTGATCGCGGACGGCGCACAGGCCTGCGGGGTGCTGCCGGTCACGCTGCACGACGGCATGCACCTGCTCTGCACCGCCGGACACAAGGGACTGTTCGGCCCGATGGGAACCGGCCTGCTCATCTCGGACGGCTCTGTCCGCCTGAATCCGCTGATGCAGGGCGGCACCGGCTCGCTCTCCGCTTCGCTGCGTCAGCCGGATTTCCTGCCCGATGCGCTGGAATCGGGCACGGTCAATGTGCCGGGCATTGCGGGGCTGGATGCCGGGATGCAGTACGTGCGCTCGCACGGGACTGCCGCCGCCTTTGCCCATGAAACGGCACTGTGTGAGCGGCTGATCGCCGGTCTGCGCAGGATGCCCGACGCTGTCATCTACCGCAGGGAGGGTGCGGAATATGCACCGGTCGTGTCGTTCACGCTCGGCCGCGAGGCTCCGGATGAGACTGCGGCAAGGCTTGCGGCACGGGGCTTTTGTGTGCGTGCCGGACTGCACTGTGCGCCGCTCGCGCATCATACGCTCGGCACCGATGCAGCCGGAACCGTGCGCTTCTCACCCTCGGTGTTCAATACCGCGCAGGAAACCGATGCCTTTCTCCGTGCGCTGCAAATGCAGCCCTGATGCACCTGTTCGTACAAATCGCAAAAGACGACAAAACAGGCTTTCTCACGGGTAATCGAGAAAGCCTGTTTTGCTTTACGGGTATTCGAGAGGGCAGTGATTTACCATGAAAGGCGGGCGAATTACAATCACTGAAAAATCAAACACGGATGCTCGGGTGCATTTGTTACTGTGTTTGCTCGCCAATATCATTATAGCAAAATTGTCCAATTCCGTCAAGTGATTTTGGCAAATTCATGAAAAATCAGCGGAATCCACAGAACCGGTGCGATTCTATTGTATAATATAACGAAGATTATACAAATCGTATATCGGGTTTACCCGCTTTTATCCCCTCTGAACAGTTCTGTGAGCCGGGAAAGCAATCCGGAGCTGCTTTTTTCGGGTTTTGTGCAGACAAGTTCCTCCGCGGTGCAGAGCGGTACTCGCGCGATCTCTCCGCAGTCCGTGTGATAGATCAGCGTGCCGACGACAGTCCCCTTTTCGACCGGTGCGGTCAGGAACGGCGGCAGCAGTACGGTCATGTCCGGCTGAGGCGGAATGCCGCGCCACGCCGTCAGCGTCAGGGGCTCGCGGGCATAAACCCGCACCGTATGCTCCGCGCCGCCCTCTGCCGGAACACTGAGGTTCTGCGGCGGATTGACCGGATAGTCAGAGGCCAGCGCAAAGCCGTAGTCGTAGAGTCTGAGGTGATCGTTCCAGTCGTCGCGGTCAAAGAGCGTCACGCAGATCAGCGTGCGTCCGCCGCGGCTGCACGCGCTGACCAGACAACGCCCCGCCGCATCGGTAAAGCCGGTCTTGACCCCGAGAATGCTGCTGTCCATTGTCAGCAGCTTATTCGTGTTCTTCAGCGTCCGCGCAAAGGGCGGATTCCCGAACGACACGGTCATGCGCGGCTGTCTGCAAATCTCAGCAAAATCGGGGTTTTTCAGTGCCTCACGCGCCAGCAGCGCCATGTCGTGCGCAGAGGCTCCGTGCCCCTCTGCATCCAGTCCGGAGGGGGAGGCAAAGCAGCTTCGCGTCATGCCGATCTTCTTTGCGCGTGCGTTCATCATGTCCAGAAAATCCGGAATATTTCCTGCGACCGCGACCGCTGCCGCATTCGCCGCGTCATTGCCCGAGGGCAGCAGCATCCCGACGCAAAGCACCCGCTTCGTCACGATGTCGCCCGGCTGAAGCCCCATCGACGAGCCCTCGACCTGAATCGCATCCGGGTCAACCTGAAACGGCGTGTCAAGGCCGCCGCTTTCGAGCGTCAGCAGCGTCGTCATGATCTTCGTGGTGCTTGCCATCGGGCGTTTTTCCTCCGCATTCAGCGCATATACGACCTGACCGCTCTGCGCATCCATGAGGATGCAGGCCTTTGCAGATACCGCCGGGCTCTCCGGCTCTGCATATGCAGAAAAAGACGAAGCTGCGCAGATTTCAGTGATGATGCACAAGCTGAGCAGCAGCGTGAGCAAACGAAATATACGGTTCATGCAGGTGCCTCCGATGTTTATTTTCATGCAGATTTCATTGACTGTCTCATAATTACAGTGTATCCCACTTCCGCGCTTCCCGATGAAAGGCGTTCATTCTCTGACCGCTGACATTTCCGCGATCACTGAGGCGTAGCTGAAGCTGCCGCCCTGTGCTGCCGGATACGCTGCCGCATCCCATCTGTGCGTCTGCTGCATCGCCGCGTCATCGCACAGAAAATAAGCATGCGCGTCCCCGCGTTCGGCATCGTCCCACGCGCAGTCAACGTGATACCACGCGCCGTCAAGCTGCACCAGATTCCATGCATGCGGAATGCTGTCTGCCGTGCCGGTAACGGTCATGCACGGGAGCCCGCTGAATTCGCAGAGCAGCGCGAATCCCTCCGCATAGCCGCCGCATTCTGCCGCATGCAGCAGCAGTGCCCCCGCTGCCGCGTCCCCGCGCGGTGCGCCTGCTGTGTATTCACATTCGCGCAGCAGACGGTCGTGCGCCAGCAGCACCTTTGCCTGCGGTGAAAAATCCGCCGCAGAGGCCGCAAACTCCGCAGCATACAGCGCGAGCTCGGACTTTTCGCGCCGCAGCAGCTCCGCGTCCGCAAGATAGGTAAACCGGCATTGCAGCAGCCCGTCCGACCATGACCAGTCGAGCGCAGACAAGCCCGTGCGCGTCAGAACGCTGCGTGACCGCGCCGCCTCAACGGTATCGCCGATCAGCTCCGCACCGTGAAACGGTACACGGAGTGTCAGCCCCGGCTCCGCAGCAAGCAGCGCCGCAGTCATCCGGTCAGCCAGCTCCTGCGGCGTTTCTGCGGTGTCCTGCACCTGCTCGGGCGCATCGCACACCGGGCCTTCCGAAGTCCGCACCGCGCATCCGTACAGCAGAATGACAAAAAACAGCACCGGTATCTGCACGAAAAACCGCTGCTCCTTCATGCGTTTTCTCCCCTCCCCGCCTGACTGTTACAGCATATGCTGCGAAATCGCACAGAATGCGCCGTCAATATGACGAAACAGCCAATGCAGATGCAGGTTATTTTGTGCATGTCTTTATTTTTTTGAAAAGACTATTGCAAAAACGACGAAAATAGTGTAAAATAAATCTATATGGAATGAGCATTTTCATTCAAAACATTTGGAGGTTTATACATATGATTTCAGCAGGCGATTTTCGCAACGGCATGACCTTTGAAATGGACGGCCAGGTCGTTCAGGTAGTCGAGTTCCAGCACGTTAAGCCGGGCAAGGGCGCTGCATTCGTGCGCACCAAGTACAAGAACGTCATCACCGGCGCTGTGGTTGAGACTTCCTTCAACCCGACCGCTAAGTTCCCGACTGCATATGTCGAGCGCAAGGACATGCAGTACAGCTACAATGACGGCGAGCTGTATTACTTCATGGACATGGAGACCTACGATCAGGTGCCGATCAGCAAGGACGTCGTCGGCCACGCACTTGACTTTGTCAAGGAGGAGATGGAGGTCAAGGTTCTGTCCTATAAGGGCAATGTGTTCGGCATTGAGCCGCCGTTCTTCGTCGAGCTCGAGGTCACACAGACCGAGCCGGGCGTCAAGGGCAACACCGCAACCAACGCAACCAAACCCGCTGTCGTCGAGACCGGTGCTGAGATCCGCGTCCCGCTCTTCATCAACGAGGGCGACCGCATCCGCATCGACACCCGTACCGGCGAGTACATGGAGCGCGCATAATTTCTGCGAAGCGAAAAACGGTTCCGCA
>CAMNJD010000312.1 GCA_946540705.1 uncultured Ruminococcus sp.
TGTCAATGACATTGATGAACACCTGCCGGATGCGGTTCTTGTCGCCGTAGACAAAGGGCAGCATTTCCGGCTCCTCGTAGATGACGCGGATCTTGTCCTTTTTTGCCCGCTCCATGTAGATCAGCACGGCATCGCCCAGCTCCGCAAGAACATCCATCGTGTCCATTTGCAGGCTGAAGTGGCCGCTCTGCATGCGCGAGAAATCGAGCAGCTCCTCGACCATTTCGGAAAGCCGCTCCGTCTCTCCGACGATGATGCGCAGTCCCTTCTGCATCATTTCCGGGTCAGGGGGCGGTGCGTCGCCGCGGACGCTTTCGCCCGCCATATCGTTGAGGGTATCCGCCCAGCCCTTGATCGCGGTCAGCGGCGTGCGCAGCTCATGCGACACAGAGCTGATGAATTCATTTTTCATGGCCTCTGCCGTAGAAAGCTCATCGGCCATATGGTTGATGCCGGCGCAGAGCTCGCCGATTTCGTCCTCGCTCTCCTGATTGATGCGGGCGGAGAAATCGCCCTGCGCGAACTTTTCCGTATTGGAATTGATCTCGCGGATCGGCCGCAGGATCGACCCCACGAAGTACAGATTCGACAGACCCAGCAGAAGCAGCACAGCGATCGCAATGAGCGTGACAAAAAACACAAACCCGCTGATCGTATTGTCGATCGTTTCGAGCGAGGTCACGACTCTGATCGCGCTGTATTCGCCGCTGATGCCCGTGATCGGATAGCACACAGCCATGATGCGCTCACCGTTGTCGGTTTTGCCGGTGCTGTAGCCGTAGGAATTGCCGTCCTGCATTGCCTCGGCATAGTCCGGCATATCCATTGTAAAATCCGGCGTAAATCCGGAGGAGGTGAGCACAATGCGGCCGTTGTAGTCGATCGCCATGAGCTCCATTTTATCCTTATCGGAGAAGCTCTCCAGCGTACTGCGGATCTCGGCATTGAGATTTGTACCGCTGTCTGCGGCATAGCGCGTCAGAACGCCGTTGACGGCGTTGATCTTCGAGACAAGATACTGCCGCGCAGAGTTGTAAAAGTAGTTCTGCACCGCGTAGATGACCGTCAGCTCGATCACCAGCAGGATCAGCGCGATGACGCCGAGATTGTTGGTGATCCAGCGGCGCTTGATGCTTTTTTTCGCCATGTGGTGCGTCCCCTTTTAGCGGTGTCCCTCCGCCTTTTCCTCCCATTTGTAGCCGTAGCCCCAGATGGTGATGATATATTTCGGATCGGAGGGGTCATCCTCGATCTTCATGCGCAGGCGCCGGATATTGACGTCCACGATCTTGTTATCGCCGTAATAGGTGTCGCTCCAGACATTTGTCAGGATGCTGGCGCGGTCGAGCGCCGTATTCTTATTGCGCAGGAAGTAGCTGAGGATCTTGTATTCGACGTCGGTCAGCTCGATGGGCTCGCCGTTCTTTGTGACGGTTCTGCCGTCGAGGTCGATCTGGAACGGGCCGGATTCGAGCATCTTCACGCCCTCATTGCTGATCGAATTCATGATGACCCTGCGATAGAGCGCATCCACGCGCACCGTCAGCTCAGAGGGGGCAAAGGGCTTTGTGATATAGTCATCGGCCTCGTTCATCAGCGCATTGACCTTGTCCATTTCCTGCGCCTTGGCCGAGAGCATGATGATGCCGACCGTCTTGGATTTTTCACGCAGCCGCTTCAGGACGGTGATGCCGTCAATGCCGGGCATCATGATATCGAGCACAACAATGTCGAAATTCCCGTTCTCCTGCTCAAACACGCGCAGGGCAGCCTCGCCGCAGTCCACATCCACGACATCGTAGCCCGATCGCTTCAGATTGATGACAACAAACTCGCGGATGACTTCCTCATCCTCGCAGACAAGTATCCGTTTCATGCGCAAATCCTCCTTTATTACAGCACCTGCATCGCAAAGAGCAGCTCGCTCTCCTTCATCTGCATGCGGGTACCGGTCGTTTGTATGGCGCCGAGGTAATAGTTTCCGTTCTGCTGCCGCAGGAGCAGGTAGCCCTCGGACTGCATCGCATCCGCGATCATCGGGTCACTGACGACCGAGAGCCGCAGGAGCTGATCGAGCAGCACCGGCGCACCGTCCCTGCCCTGCTGTGCGGGATCGAATTCGTAGAATACGATCTCCTCATTTTCCTGCACGGCAGTCACATGCTTTTCCCAGCGCTGCGGCATGACAAAGACATAGCCGTCCTGCCCCGCGTAATAGGATGCATGCTCCCGGATCAGCAGGCCGTTCCGGCAGACATACCAGTTTGTCATATTCAGCGGCGAGCCCTCCGCCGCGCTGGTGTAGCCGTAAAAGACGGAGCTGCCGGGGATCTCCAGCTCTCCGTCCCCGTCGATATCCATGGTCTGACAGCCCGCAGATCTTGCGGTATTCAGCCTGTCCGCGGCATCGGTATAGACTGCGGAGAGCCGGTGCTCGTGATAGGTCAGAACCGCAGTCTGGGCTGTAGTCGCGCCGGTCATTCCGTCAAGGTAGATCGCAGCGACGCTGCTGCCGTCCTCTGCGGGCAGGATGCCGTAGGAGGCGCGTGTCACATCGGTAAACGAATCCGGCAGCTCCATCTGCGGGGACTGGATATAGTTCCCGTCCGCATCCAGCGCGTAGACCGTTGCGAAGGCCGGTGCCGGCACCTTTGCCGCTGCGGTCATGAACAGCTCGGCAGTGCCGTCACGGTCGAGGTCGCGCACCTCCAGCATGGAATACGACAGCGACAGCGATGTGATCAGGGCGCCGTCCGCGTAGTGACAGACCGTTGCAGCATGCTCTGCGCCGTCCACCATGCTGTAGCGCAGAATGAGATTTTTGCGCGGATTGGAGCCCAGCGCTTCAATATCGACGCGCTCGATCTCCGCACCGGCTGTGGGATACTCCTGCACAGCGCGCCACTTGCCGCCGCTCTGGTCGAGCAGGCAGACGCGCAGCGGATTTTCCTCACTGCTGCTGCGGCCTGTCTCATAGAACACGATCGCCTCATCCTGGCCGTCGCCGTTGAGATCCTCAACGGTAAATGCCGAGAGCCGCTCGCCGGATTTCGGATATTTCAGGCTGATCTGGGAGCCGGCCGCCGATTGCAGTGCCTGATAGATCGCCTCCTGCTCGGCGGTCAGGCGCGGGGGTGTGAGCATGGTTTCGGTACTCGCGGAAAAGCTGCATGCGGGGAGCTGCACGGTCATTGCCGCGGCCAGTCCGCAGAACAGCGTGAGCTTCGCGTTCATTTCCGCTCCGCCATCGGAATATAATCCACACGCTTCGTGATGGATTTATAGGCCGGCCGGATGATCCGGTTGCCGGTCAGCACCTCCTCGATGCGGTGAGCCGCCCAGCCCGCTATGCGGGAAACTGCAAACATCGGCGTCAGCAGGTCAGCCGGAATGCCGAGCATCCGGTACACGAGCCCGGAGTACAGATCGACATTTGCACAGATATTCTTTGCGGCAGCGCGTGCAGATTTCTCCGCGACCAGTGCCGGTGTCAGGCGTTCGATCGTTTCGAGCAGGCGGAAGTCCTCCTCGATCTCCCTGCCCTGTGCCAGCTTGAACGCTTTTTCCTTCAGCAGCACGGCACGCGGGTCAGAGAGCGTATAGACTGCATGTCCCATCCCGTAGATGAGCCCTGCGCCGTCGCCGGCTTCTCTGCGGAGCACCTTGCGGATAAAGTCCGCGACCTGCCCCTCGTCCTGCGGGTTGTCGATCTCCCGCTTGAATGTCTCAAGCTGCTCGATGACCTTGATATTGGCGCCGCCGTGGCGGAAGCCCTTGAGCGCACCGATCGCGCCGGAGTAAGCCGAATAGGGGTCTGTACCGGAGGATGTCAGCACACGGCAGGTAAACGCGGAGTTGTTGCCGCCGCCGTGCTCTGCATGGAGCATCATGCAGATATCGAGCAGATGCGCCTCCTCGGGGGTATACTTCCGGTCGAGGCGGAGCAGTGACAGGATCGTTTCCGCATTGCTTTCCTCGGGTCTGAGCGGGTGCATGACGAGGCTCTCGCCGTCAAAATGCTGCCGCTTGACCTGATAGGCTGCGGACATGATGACCGGCAGTCTCGCGATCATCGAGATTGCAATGCGCACCTCATTTTCGAGGGTCCGCACCTCACATTCATCGTCATACGAATACAGTGCCAGCACCGAGCGCGCCAGCTTATTCATGATATTGTTGGACGGGGCCTTGGCGATCATATCGAGCACAAAGCCCTCGGGCAGCTCACGCACCTCGGCGATATAGCGCCGGAATCCGGCAAGCTGCTCTGCCGTCGGGAGCTTTCCGAACAGCAGCAGATAGGCAGTTTCCTCGTAACCGAAGCGGTTTTCGCGCTCAACGGCATGTACCAGATCGGTGATCTCGTAGCCGCGGTAGATCAGCTCGCCGGGAATGGCCTCGATTTCGCCCTCATTGAGCATATAGCCGTGTACATTGCAGATCTTGGTGATGCCGGCAACGACACCGGTGCCGTCGGGACGGCGCAGGCCGCGGTTGACGTGATATTTTTGGAACAGCTCAGGTTCAAGTGCGGAATATTCGCGCAGTCCGCAGCATAAGCTGTTGATGTAATCATTCTGGTCGAGATTGCTCATAAGCGGTTTCCTTTCTGCTGTGTATGGCTCTGCCATTTTACAGTATGCATTCTTTACTATTATACCGCTTTTCCGTCAGAATGTCAAGCATTTGGAGGGATCCGCATGGCAGAATCAAGATTCCGTATGTACCTGCTTTCCGCAGCAGTGATGCTCGCGCTGCCCGCAGTTTCCGCAAGGCTCCCTGCGGCGCAGGCCGCGGCGGACATGCCCGCACAGAGCAGCGCCGCTGTACAGAGTGCGGCCTGCTACCGCGTTTACCGCACATCGGCCGGCACGGTGGAGGAGATCCCGCTGCGGGATTATCTGATCGGGGCAGTCGGTGCGGAGATGCCTGCCTCCTACGAGCCGGAGGCACTGAAGGCGCAGGCCGTCGCGGTGCATACATATGCCGAACGCATCCGTGCGCAGAATGCCGCACACCCCGACCCCGCTCTGCACGGTGCCGATTTTTCCGATGACAGTGCGCATTATCTGGCATTTTATTCAGAGGAACAGCTCCGGAAATTCTACGGGGACGCATTCACGGAGAGCTATGAAAAAATCGCCGCCGCAGTGGATGCGGTCAGCGATAAGCAGCTTTATTATGACGGCGAACCGATCGTTGCAGCGTTTCACGCAGTCTCTGCGGGGCAGACCGAATCCGCCGGAAACGTCTGGGGTACGGCATTGCCCTATCTGAAGTCGGTCAGCTCCGCAGGGGACGCCGGGGCGCCGGAGTATGAGACTGAGCGCTGCATTGCGCCGGATATGCTGAAGGAGGCCGTGCGGGCTGTCCGTCCGGACGCAGGATTCTCCGGCCTGCCCGCAGAATGGTTCGGGGAGCCGGAGGTCAGCGAGGCGGGGACTGTGCTGCATATCCGATGCGGCGCGGAGACATTTACCGGTCAGGAGCTGCGCGATGCGCTGTGTCTGCGCTCGGCCTGTTTCACGGTACGGTATGACGGCGAACGGTTTGTGTTCACGGTCAGAGGCTTCGGTCATGCGGTCGGCATGAGCCAGTACGGTGCCAACGTCATGGCACAGGCGGGCAGCACATTCGATGAGATCCTTGCGCACTATTATCCCGGCGCAGAGCTGCGATAGGGCAGAGTCCCGCTTTATGAGCCGATCAGGTGACTGACAAAGATTTCGATTCCGATTCCGATGAGCAGCACGCCGCCGACGGCCGTTGCTTTTTCCGCGAGCTTCATGCCGGCCTTTTTCCCGAGCGTCAGCCCGCAGGCACAGATCACAAACGTCACCGCACCGATCACGCCCGCAGACAGCACCGCCTGTGCCGGCCGGTAATCCGCGATCGTGAAGCCGACAGACAGCGCGTCGATCGAAGTCGCGATCCCCTGCATCAGCAGTGCCGCAATGCCCGGATGCTGTGTCCGGTCGTCCTCAGCCCCGTGCGCAGGCCGCAGACCTTCGATCAGCATTTTGATGCCGATATACGAGAGCAGCAGCAGCGCGATCCACGGGATACATCGCGCAAATGCGTTGAAATATGACACAACTGTCCGGACGCAGACCCAGCCCAGCAGCGGCATCGCTGCCTGAAAGCCCGCAAACATCCCGGCGATCCCGCAATGCCGGTGCAGCGGCATATCCGGCTCATGCAGGCCGTTTGCGAGGGAAACAGTAAAGGCGTCCATTGCAAGGCCGATGCCGAGCAGAACGCTGTTGACGATCAGAATTCCATCCATATTCTTCCTTTCCGGTACGGTGCCGCAGCTCTGCGGCGGTATCCGTTCCCGATGAGCGCCTCACAAAAGCCCGGCGCGGGACTTCTGTAAGGCGCTGAATAATCATGCGGCACAGGATCCGCTTACTGCGGAACCGTCGTTGTCACATCGGGAACTGCGGTTGTGGTGTCGGTCGGCGGAACAGTGTTCGCGCCGGTTTGCGCACCGGATGCGTTATAGGTAATGTCGATCGGAGTGCCGTAGCCGTCCAGCAGCTCGATGTTGTCCAGATACAGCTCCTTCGGTGCACTGTCTGCATAGCGCACAAAGCTGATCTGATGCACCTCTGTGCTGAGCATGCCCTTCGGAATATTGATCTCAACATGCCATGTATTAGCGGCATTTTCGTTGTCGATCAGCAGGATATCCGAGAGCTTGAACGAAGTCTCACCCTCCTGCACGCCTGTCTCTGCGTTGTAAGCAGGCTGCACGACACGCAGGGCATTGCTGCACTGTCCGATCGGTGCGCCGCCGGATGCACAGGTGATATCCATGCTGAGCGTGCGGATATCCGCAACGCGCCCCGCACCGACCATCTGCGTCAGATCCCACGTAACTGCGGCATTTTCAGTTCCCTGCGGTGCATTGACCTTCATCTTCCGGTCGCCGTTGTAATCGGTCAGCTCTGCACCGGACACGACAGAATACATCGACTCGGTATCAAATGTAATCTGCTGCACGATCGGCGGCTCCGTGACGATCGGCTCGGTCGTGGTTGTGGTCACGGTCGTTTCCGCAGAGGAGGCCTGTTTGCCGCCGTCGGTATTCCTGCCCTTCAGTTTCCAGATGCCGAATACCAGCAGCAGGATCGCGGCAACCGCACCGATCAAAAGATACAGTCTGGTATAATTGCGCCTGACCTTTTTGGGTGCAGGTCTGCGCGTCTGCTGTGCTGCGGCGGCAGTGCGGGTACGCTGCTGTGCGGGACGGCTCCCCTGCTGCGGCCGCGCACTGCCCGGACGGGCGGCGGGTCTGCTGCCCTGTGCAGAAGCGGGTCTGCGAGCGGGCTGTCCGGCGGGGCGTCTTGCACCCTGCGTGCCGGAGGCTGCGGGTCTGCGGCCGGACGGCGCAGCAGGTCTGCTCTGCTGCGGGCGGCGCTGCGGTCTTTCATTGCGTTCTTCGTTCATTTGAATTCACTCCGTTTTCTGTATTATAGGTCGATTTGCAGCTCCAGCGGGCAGTGGTCGCTGCCCATTGTCTCCGCGTGAATGATAACATCCTCTATGCGGTCATTGAGGCGCTCTGAGGTCAGCCAGTAGTCGATGCGCCAGCCGACATTCTTCTCACGCGCCCGTCCCATATAGGACCACCACGTATAGGCATCCGTGCGGTCGGGATATTTGAACCGGAAGGCATCGGTAAAGCCGGCGGCCAGCAGCTCCGTCATTTTCCCGCGCTCCTCCGCCGTATATCCGGCATTGCCCTCGTTGGATTTTGCGTTTTTCAGGTCGATCGGCTGATGTGCGACATTGAGATCGCCGCAGTAGATCACCGGCTTCTTCGCATCCAGCGCGGTCAGATGCGCCCGCAGGGCATCCTCCCACTCCATCCGGAGCGGGATGCGCTCCAGATCGCGCCGCACATTCGGCACATAGGCATTCACCAGATAAAAGCCCGGATATTCCAGTGTCAGCACACGCCCCTCATTCGGGACACCGCCGGTCGGGAGCTCCCTTGTGACCGAAAGCGGCTCCTGCTTTGCAAAGACTGCCGTACCGGAGTAGCCTTTTTTCTCGGCGCTGTTCCAGAAGGCGTGAAAGCCCTCCGCCTGAAATTTCAGCTCCTTTAACTGCGCCTCCTGCATCTTTGTCTCCTGAATGCAGAAGAAATCCGCATCCATCGCGGCGAAAAAGTCCGCAAAGCCTTTCTTTTCACAGGCTCTCAGCCCGTTGACATTCCATGTAACTGCGCGCATGCGTGTGTACCTTCCTGTTATTTGAAATAATCGGGTATGTAATTTTTTAGGTGGTCGGAAAAATAAGGTTAAAACAAATAGTTTTACTTTCGCCCATATGAAAAGTTTCGCTCAAGCCTTTTCAAAGGCTTGCAGGGTCGAGGGGCAGCGCCCCTCGTCGCGCTCCGCAGAGCGCGA
>CAMNJD010000313.1 GCA_946540705.1 uncultured Ruminococcus sp.
ATAGCAAGATGCACAGTACGGATAATCACCGCTCCACAACACATCATCATCATGCAGAATGCGTCCACATTCCTCACATCGACGATAGTGATCGTCGAAACAGCTGGCGCAGAGCGTGGTGCGTCCGTCGTAAACAGAATCGTTCGACCAGATTGTTTCACCGCAGTGGTCACAGGTTGTGGTGTGTTCCTCATAGCAACTTTCGCAGAGCTGCTGTCCCTCAAACTCATAGTCTTCATCTTCGCTCAGTTCAGCATGACAGAGCGTGCAAAATCTTCTTTCGCCTTCCATTTGTTTTTCCTCCATAAACTAAAATTGCCCCGCCATAAGGCGGGACTTCAGTATTCTTCTGCTAAAAGCATTGTGGTATGCGTGTCATCGTCAATGACGTAGATTTTCGCGGTGATGGGTTCGTCGGTCGGAAACATAAGAACCTTCTTGTATCCCGGTTCTTCTGCTGTGTGGATAACCTGTTGCATTGAACCGAACGGAGACAAATTGAAGACTTGCAAATAGTCTCTCTCGGGCGGCAACAAGTCTATCAGATTCCACAAGAGGGCTTGCAGTTGCGGCGGGATTACTGCCTGAATGCCGCAAGTCAGGTAGCGCTGATTATTGAACATAATTCGGATCCTCCTTTCATTCAAAATATGATGCGCGTGAATGCGCTGCTCACCCGCATCATAATAATTATATATATATACAGAATTAGAAAATATACAAAAAGCCGGCGCAAGGCCGGCTAAACCACAAAAATACTAGTACATATATGTAATTGAAACGTATTACGTTTCGATTAAAGGGACGCTTGCATGCCTTTCATATATCTATAATAATATAGCATTATTCAATAAAGGATATAGAAATGGATATCAAAAAAGTCCCTTACTGGTAAATGATAATCATTTACTAAGAATAATATCATATCTTGGAGGTAGTTACTATGAAAACAAGGAAGCAAAAGCAGGAGGAACTTGCAAAGAAACGGGCGGAGGAAGTAAAGGAAACGAAATCTATCCGCTTAAATCACCACGATCTTGCGATTGTGGAGAAGAAAGCAGCGGCAAAAGGCATGAAAACGTCTACATATATTGCATATGCCGCTGTTCAGGGCTGTGACGGGGTCACTCCTGCAATTAAGGTCAGCGTACAGAACATCATCAATCACGCCGCAGATGCTCTGGAACATTTCACACCGGAAGAAGCACAGAAAATTAGAATGAAGGGTAATGCGATATGGGACTTGTGATTATAAAATGCGGAAATCCGGGCGATGACGAGCATCTGGAGAATCTGGTACACTATATGGATGATGACAGAAAGCTGATGATCGGCGGAAACGGCGTCAATTACACGGATGAAAAGGCTGTTGTCTCACAAATGGAGAACGTAAAAGAGTATTTCGGGAAAACCAAGAACCGTTCTCATGTTCAGGTGATATTACCTTACAACGGACAGGGCATTACACCTGAAAAGGTCTGCGATTACACAAAAGATGCGGCAGCATATTTTATTAATGATTATCAAACGCTCTACTGTGCACATGAACCGGACGAAAAGTGTGACTATTATCATTCGCATATTATGGTCAATCCGGTTAATATTCATAACGGAAAGATGATGGAGACAGATCCGGTCAGTCTGAAAACTTTTTGTGATCATGTTGCGAAGGTTACCGATACGAAAATCAGACTGAAATACAAGAAGAATGAGGAATAAGGGAGCAATTTTAGCAATGCCCGAAGTATGATGGAGAGCTTCAGGTTCCGCTTTTGCTCAGGAATTATTCTGTGTGGATTCCGGCGTAATATAATGGTAGTATGTGTTCTTGTAGCAATACACAAAACAGCTTGCGTCTTCTTGTGAATTTGTACGATAATATGTAAAATACTTGCTTTGCAGTTGATTGTTTGGTATAATATAGATATATATCCTGTTGCTGCTTTGATCTATTGGAAAGGATGTTATTATATGAAACAATTACGAAAGCTTGCTTTTATTTGTGCGGTATTCTTTGGGTTGACCTGCACATTCCCGCTTCTGCCGGAGCGTGTTTTTGAAAAGAGTATTGCATACGCAGCAGATTTAGTTGATTCGGGAACCTGCGGCAAAAATGCCGTGTGGCAGCTCAGCAGCGACGGGACGTTCACCGTCAGCGGAACCGGGGAGATATACGGACTTTATTCCCAGTTTCTTGAATCATGGGAAGAAGAAAAGAGCGATATCAAAACAGTCGTCATCGGCAGCGGGATTACCAATGTGGGCGCTCAGTGCTTCTCCGGCTGTCCGAACCTGACGTCTGTCACACTGCCCGATACCCTCACAGCCATACATGAAAGCGCATTCTCCAGCTGCAAAGCGCTGACAGCAATCGCGTTTCCGGATTCCCTCACTAGTATCGGCACAATGTCGTTTGCAATGTGCAAAAAGCTGACGGATCTCTCAATTCCTCAATCGGTCAGCAGCATCGGTTCTCTGGCGTTTTCCGGAACAGCGTGGCTGGAAAAAGAGAAAGAAAAAAGTCCGTTTGTCATCATCAATCACCTGCTGATATACGGACCAGACACAGAAGAAGCTGTGATTCCGGACGGTGTCTCAACCGTTGTCAGCGATGCATTTTACAGCAGAAGCAATATGACAAAACTGACGATTCCCGACACAGTCACAAACATCGAATACAATGCGTTCCTGGGATGCACGGGGCTAATCAGCGTTACCGTTCCGGATTCCGTAACCGATCTGGGTATGCAGGCGTTCTGCAAGTGTGCCGCACTCAAAGAGGTCACGATTCTGAATCCCGTATGCAAAATATACGACAGAGCAAATACCTTTGCCAATGATAACGAAACGTATTCGGGCGTAATAAAGGGCTATGACGGTTCAACGGCGGAAGCATATGCCGCAAAATACGGTTACAAATTTGAATCGCTCGGTGCCGTACCGCTCAAAGGCGACATCGACGGAAACGGCGTGATCGGTGCCGATGACGCCCAGACCACGCTCCGGGCGTATGTTGACATTCTTGCGGGCAAAGAGCCTGGCATGACCGATATGCAGAGAAAGGCCGCCGATGTAGATGAAAATGGTATGATTGACGCGGAAGATGCGCAGATTATCCTGAAATACTACGTTGAGGTTCTCGCTGGAAAAAATACCACATGGGAAGTGCTGATCAAAAGAGCAAAGAAATGAGGTAAACTGAGAAAGCCGGAAGAAAGTACAGTACGGCGAATGAACATTCTAATCAGTTGCAAGAAAGCTGACGTACCATAAGAGAGGAGTGTTTATAATGAAGCACAAGAGGTTATGGTCATCCTTTGTGGCGCTCACAGTAAGCATAACAAGCATCGCTTTGCCTACACCGGCATTTGCAGAGGAGGAAACAGGTCCGGCTGCTGAACCTGCCGTTCAGACGGACATGGAAATCACCGGAAACAGCCCTCTCGGTGATATGCTTGCAGACAAGC
>CAMNJD010000314.1 GCA_946540705.1 uncultured Ruminococcus sp.
CCGAGCCGCAGTATCTTATTCTCGATGAGCCGACCCGCGGCATCGACATCGGCACCAAAATCGACATTCAGAAGCTGGTGCTGAAGCTCGCCTCCGAGGGCATGAGCGTGACGTTCATCTCCTCCGAGACTGACGAAATGCTCCGCACCTGCTCGCGTCTGCTTGTCATGCGCGACCGCAGGCTCGTCGGCGAGCTGACCGGCGATCAGCTCACACAGAGCTGTATTATGAAAACCATCGCAGGAGGTGACAGCGTATGACCGCAAAATCGACCCGCAGCGGAGCGGGCGCATTCATCGCCGGACTGTTCCGGTACCAGATCATGATTCCGCTCGCGGCGCTGCTGCTGCTGACTGTGTTCAATCTGATCCTGGATCCGTCGTTCTTTTCGGTTTCGCTGGCACATAATGCCGCCGGGAATCCTGTTCTGAACGGCAACCTGATCTCAATTATCGACAACGGCTCCGAGCTTGCGATCCTTGCGATCGGCATGACCTTCGTGACGGCTGCATCCGGCGGACAGGATATCAGCGTCGGCGCCGGCATCGCAATCAGCGGCAGCGTGATCCTCCGCATACTCTGCGGCACGAACCCCAGCCCTGACAGCATGCAGGCTCCGATCATCGCTGCATTTCTGGTCGGCTGTCTCGCCGCAATGGCCTGCGGCGCCTTCAACGGTGCGCTGGTCGCATATTTCCGCCTTCAGCCGATGGTCGCAACACTGATCCTGTTCACGGCCGGCCGGTCGATCGCGGCTTGGGTCAACAACAATCAGCTCCCGGTCGTCAAGGAAGCGGAGTTTACCTATTTCGGCGGATTTATCCCCGGCATCCCGATCCCGACACCGTTTCTGATCGCGCTGGTCTGCTTTGCCGTGACATGGGCCGTGCTGAAGTTCACGAACCTCGGCCTCTATGTGCAGTCTGTCGGCATCAACGAAAAAACGTCCCGCCTCAACGGCCTGAATCCGGCGCTCATCAAGCTGGGCGTGTATGTGATCCTCGGCCTGTGTGTCGGCGTCTGCGGCCTGATTAAGGTCAGCCGCATTTCCTCGATCAACTATTCCGTTATCGCGAAGGATATCGAAATGGACGCGATCCTCGCGGTCGCACTCGGCGGCAATGCCCTGAGCGGCGGAAAATTCAGCATGAGCGCATCCGTGCTCGGTGCATACGTTCTCCAGTTCCTGACGACCACGCTCTATAAGCTGAATGTTCAGTCTACGGCGATCTCCGCCTACAAGGCTGTTGTGGTCATCATTCTGGTCGTGTGCAGCGCACCGGCAGTCCGCGAGAAGCTCACCCGCCTGACGAAGAAGCTGCGCGCCGGAAACGCCTCCGGCAGTGCGGCGTGACAGGGAGGGTGAAGAATATGACAGTAACCGGGAAACCGCGCGGTCTGCTGCGGAATATATCGGACACGAATCTGCTGACCTCGATCACGGTCATCGTCTTTCTTGTGATGTATCTCTTTGCGATCTTCGGACTCGGTGAGGGCTTCACCAAGCCGCAGACGCTGTTCAATATCATGAACGCGAATGCCGCACTGATCATTCTTTCCTGCGGCCTCACTCTCGTCATGATCAACGGCGGCATCGACATTTCCGTCGGCGGTGTGACTGCGCTGGTCGGCATGTGCTGTGCGGTGCATCTGGATTATCACGGCGGCAATGTGTTCACGGCACTGCTGATCGCGCTGGGCATCGGCCTGGCCTTCGGTCTGGTGCAGGGATATCTGATCGCCTATCTGGAGATTCAGCCGTTCATCGTCACACTGGCAGGCATGTTTTTTGCACGCGGCATGACAACGATCGTCCACAACGATCCGTTCAATGTCGAGCACAAGGGCTTTCAGGCACTCAAGGACACCCGCATCAATGTTCCCGGCATGGGTACATACAACCGCCACGGTGCGTATATTGACGCATATGTCGAGATCGGCGTGATCGTCGCGCTGGTGATCGTCGTGCTGATGTTCCTGATGCTGAAATGGACCCGCACCGGCCGCAGCTTTTACGCAGTCGGCGGCAGCCGTCAGAGCGCACTGATGCTCGGCATCAATGTCCGCCGCACGACCTTTCTCGCACACCTGCTCTGCGGACTGCTCGCGGGCATCGGCGGCTTTGTGTACTTCATGCATGTCGGCTCGGGTTCTCCCTCACACGCTTCCGGCGAGGAAATGAATGCGATCGCATCCTCGATCATCGGCGGCACGATGCTGACCGGCGGTGTCGGCAATGTCATCGGAACGCTGTTCGGCGTGCTGGCGCTGTCCCTGATCAAAACAATCGTATCGTCGATCGGTCTGGATCAGGCATGGTGGAAGGACATCACCGTCGCGGCGATGCTCTGCATCTTCCTGGTCATTCAGAGTATTACCATCGCAGTCCGGAAGCGCATCAGTGCTTCCGCAGTGCAGAAGAAATCGGGGTGATTCCATGAACAGAGCAGATGAGATCCGACAGGGCACAGTCCGGATCGGCATTGAATTCGGATCGACCCGCATCAAGGCCGTTCTGATCGGCGCGGAGCATGTACCGCTTGCGTCAGGCATACACGACTGGAGCAATCAGCTCACTGACGGCATCTGGACTTATTCGCTGGATGCGGTCAGGGAGGGCTTGCAGGACTGCTTTGCCGATCTGATGCGCAATGTGGAGCGGGAATACGGCGTGCCGCTGAAAAAGGCGGACGGCTTCGGCATTTCCGCGATGATGCACGGCTATCTCGCCTTTGACGGCGAAGACCGCCTGCTCGTACCGTTCCGGACATGGCGCAATACCGTGACCGGTGAGGCTGCGCAGCGGCTGACGGATGCATTTTCGTTCAATATCCCGCAGCGCTGGAGCATCGCACATCTGTATCAGGCAATCCTCAGCCGGGAGGCGCATGTCCCGCAGATCCGCTTTCTCACAACGCTGGCCGGTTATGTGCATTTTCTGCTGACCGGCGAGCGGGTGCTCGGCATCGGCGATGCCTCCGGCATGTTCCCGATTGACCCGCAGACCGGACAGTATGACGCACAGATGTGTGCAAAATTTGCGGAACTGACCGCAGACACCCCGTTTCAGCAAACGCTCACGGATCTTCTGCCGCGGATCGTTCCGGTCGGCGAGTGTGCCGGCAGACTGACGGAGAACGGTGCGAAGCTGCTGGATCCGACCGGTGTGTTTCAGGCCGGTGTCCCGTTCTGTCCGCCGGAGGGCGATGCACAGACCGGCATGACAGCAACCGACAGCATCGCGCCGAAAACCTGCAATGTCTCGGCAGGCACTTCGATTTTTGCGATGACCGTGCTGGAGCAGAATCTCCGCAGCGTTCACCGCGAGATCGACATTGTGACGACCCCCTGCGGCGATCCTGTCGCAATGGTTCACTGCAACAACTGCTCCTCCGATCTGGACGCATGGGTCGGCCTGATCGGCGGGCTTCTGTCGGCGGCAGGCGGTGCGCAGGACAAATCCGCGCTGTATGATCTGGTCTATGCACTGGCAGCGCAGGGCGATCCGGACTGCGGCGGCGTGCTGACATATAACTACTATTCGGGCGAGGAGATCACGGGGCTCGAACGCGGGATCCCGATGCTGGCGCGGCGTCCCGATGCCGGATTTACGCCGGCAAATCTGATGCGCAGTCTGGTTTATTCCTGCATGGCAACGCTGAAGCTCGGCATGGATATCCTCACGCAGGAGGAGCATGTGACAGTCGAGCGCATCTGCGCACACGGCGGTCTGTTCAAGAATCCGACGGTCACACAGCCTGTCCTCGCGGCAGCACTCGGCGCCGATGTGACGCTGATGCGTGCAGCCGGGGAGGGCGGTGCATGGGGCATTGCGCTGCTCGCGGCATATATGTGCCGCAGTGACAGAGCAAAGACCCTCCCGGATTATCTGAAGGAGCGGGTATTTGCAGGGATGCAGGGCGAAACGGTTTCGCCGCGTCAGAGCGATGCAGACGGTATCGCAGCATATATGCAAATGTACCGCAGCGGACTTCCCGCCGAGCGATCGGCAGCAGCCGCGCTGTAATGCCGGATTTCGCGAAAATAAGAGAAAGAAGGAAACGAATATGACATTCTGGTTTATTACCGGTTCACAGGCAATGTACGGCGAGGAAACGCTCCGGCAGGTCGATGCCGATTCCAGAGAGATCGCCGCCGGTCTGAAGCTTCCGTTCCCGGTTGAATACAAGCTGACCGCGAAGTCGAATGCGGAGATCGTGAAGGTCATCCGAGAAGCGAATTACGACGATGACTGTGCGGGCATCATCACCTTCTGCCACACGTTCTCCCCGTCGAAAATGTGGATCAACGGGTTGAATCTGCTGCAAAAGCCGTGGCTGCATTTCCATACGCAGTTCAATGAAGCGATCCCGAATGAGGCGATCGACATGGACTACATGAACCTGCACCAGTCCGCACACGGCGACCGCGAGCACGGCTTCATCGGCGCGAGAATGCGCCTGCCCAGAGCGATCGCTGCGGGCTACTGGAAGGATCCGGCCGTGCAGGCGCAGATCGCAGACTGGCAGCGTGCCGCGATCGGCGTGCAGTTCAGCCGGAATCTGAAGATCGTGCGTTTCGGCGACAACATGCGCGAGGTCGCGGTCACGGAGGGCGACAAGGTCGAGGCACAGATGCAGCTCGGCTGGCAGGTCAACACATGGGCTGTCGGCGATCTGGTCCGGGAGATGAACACTGTCACCGATCCGGAGATCGACGCGCTTGTGCAGGAATATGCTGCGTTTTATACGTATGATTCCGCCGACATGGACGTGATCCGCTATCAGGCGCGTGAGGAAATCGCAATCGAGCGCATTCTGAAGCGTGAGGGGGCAATGGCCTTTTCCAACACCTTTGAGGATCTCTGGGGCATGGAGCAGCTCCCCGGGCTTGCGTCGCAGCATCTCATGCACAAGGGCTACGGCTTCGGCGCAGAGGGCGACTGGAAAACGGCCGGCATGACTGCGATCATCAAGGCGATGTATCCCGACGGTGCTGCCTCGTTCATGGAGGATTACACCTACGATTATTCGCATGAGCTGATTCTCGGTTCGCACATGCTGGAGGTCTGCCCGTCAATCGCGGCAGAGAAGCCCCGCATTGAGGTTCACCCGCTTGGCATCGGTCATAAGGCGCCGCCGGCAAGAGTGGTCTTTGAGGGCAGGTCAGGTGCCGCAAAGGCTGTCTCGCTGATCGACGCGGGCGGCAGACTCCGTCTGATCGTGCAGGATGTGACCTGTGAAAAGCCGTTCCAGGACATGCCGAATCTGCCGGTTGCGCGGACGATGTGGCGTCCGGAGCCGTCATTCCGTGAGGGACTGGAATGCTGGCTGCGTGCAGGCGGCGCACATCACACAGTGCTGTCCTATGATCTTTCCGAGGATACCATCCGCGACTGGGCACGCATCATGAACATCGAGCTGGTCTGCATCAATGCACAGACAAAGCCCGCAGAGCTTGAGCGTGACCTGATGCTCGGCGATCTGATCTATCGCCGCTGATTTTTGCATTTTTCTTCCTTCACATAAAGCGCCGTGCAGGGGATCTTTTCCTCTGCACGGCGCATTTTTACTGCTTTTTGAATGTATCCAGACTGTCGCGGAGCGGCTGATACAGGCTGTCCTGCTTTGCCGGGTCGATGGAATAGCTGATGTGGACGATCTCTCCCTCGCGCAGATCATAGTACGCATCAAGCTGCACGGAGCCGGAGATTCCCTGTTTTCGGTCGCCGTCTGTTTTTGCGGCAATGATCCTGCAATTCGCACCGCCGACCGATGCGGTTTTGTTTTCTGTGACTGTAAACTGTCCGACGGCCTCGAGCCGGTTCAACGCTTCGATGCCTGCGAGGCGGTGCTCTGCGGCGGTATCTGCACCGTCACATGCGCGGATCCACTCGAGCGTAAACCCGGTCACACCCTCTGCCGAACCGGATTTGTCAAACATCAGCGGTACGATATGGTCAGCGCCGTATTCATCGGTAAAGCGCTCCTCAGGCGGGAAATATGTATAATCCTCCAGACGGCTGCAGTCCAGCTCATACTGATAGAACATGACCTCCGCAGGCAGCTCAACGGTGAACCCGATAGCGGGATTCCGGTAGCACATCGCCGAATCGGTCTGAACGCCCCAGAGCCGCGCCCATGCGTCGGCATCAAACGCAAAATAGATGCCGGGCTGTGTGATCTCAGCGGTCAGGCGGTTCTGCTGTTCATCCCTGACGGTATTCTCCATCGGATAAAACTGCTCTCCGCTCTCATCGTCAGGGTCAAAGCGCATGAGCATTGCATGAGAAAGCAGCCCGCCGAGCTGCTCCGCATCATAGGCAACCCAGAATGTCACGGTATCCGCGTCCGGCGGCAGCTCCCGCACGATGACCGGGTCGCTGAGGATCACGGATTCCGAATTCCGCAGCATAACATGCCGTCCGCGCTCCGGGGTCAGCGGGTTATCCGTGACAAGCGCATCCAGTCCGGCCTCTGTAAAGAACGGATAGTGATCGGTATCGAGCATCCGCGTCGGAAAAAACGGTTCGGGTTCTGTTTCTTCGGTCAGCTCCAGCGGCTCCCACGGATCCGCCCAGCCGGTTGTTGCGGCTTCCGTCCGTTCGGTTATTTCCGCGATATCAGATGCACCCGGTGCATTGGCCGGCTGTGTCCGTCCGTCATTTTTCCCCTGGAGCAGGAACAGTGCCGTCAGCGATCCGACCGCCGTCACTGCAAATGCAGCGAGCAGAGCGCTGGTTTTTCTGATCTGCATGCAATCCCTCCTTGCAATGAAGTGATTTCCCCCTGAACGGTATTACGGTATGATCTGTTACTCAGCGATATCCGGCGCAACGGTTTTGGAAATCTCCGCCATGATCGCACATTCCATGCGCTTACGGAACAGCTTGCAGCCGTATTCATATACCCCGCGCACAGAGCCGGCTGCGTGATACGCATTTGCAGCACAGCCGCCGGAGCAGTAAAGCCGGGCCCAGCAATCTCTGCACTCCTCCCGCGCATAGACATTGCAGGCCATGAAATCATCCTGCACCGCGGTATTCTCAACACCCTTCCAGATATCGCCGAGCCGGAATTTCTCCTCGCCGACGAACTGATGACATGGGTACAGATCGCCCCAGGGCGTCACGGCCATGTATTCGGTGCCCGAGCCGCAGCCGGAGATGCGCTTATAAATGCACGGGCCGCCGGTCAGGTCGATCATATAGTGATAGAATGTAAACGGTCTGCCGGCCTTGCGTTCTTCGATCATCAGCTCCGCGAGCTTCTCGTACTGCTCCATGACGACCGGGAGATCCGCCTCCGTCAGCGCGGAGGGATCGCCCTCAGCACAGACGACCGGCTCCATGCTCAGCTCACGGAATCCCAGACCGAGCATGACCTTGATGTCCGCAAGAAAGTCGGGGTTTGCGTGGGTGAATGTGCCGCGCATGTAATAATTTTTGCCGTTCCGCGCCTGCACGAGCTTCTGAAATTTCGGAACGATCTTCTCCCAGCTCCCGTTTCCGGCATAGTCCACGCGGAAACGGTCGTGAATCTCCTTTCTGCCGTCGAGCGACAGCACGACATTGCTGCACTCGCGGTTCGCAAAGTCGATCACATCGTCGTCGATCAGCATGCCGTTTGTCGTGAGCGTAAATCGGAAGTGCTTGTTCTTCTCCTGTTCGATGCTCCGCGCATAAGCGACGAGATCCTTGACGACCTGAAAATTCATCAGCGGTTCGCCGCCGAAGAAATCGACCTCGAGATTATGTCTTGTGCCGGAATTCTCAACGAGAAAATCCAGCGCACGCTTGCCGACCTCGAAGGACATGACAGCGCGGTCGCCGTGATATTTGCCCTGACTTGCGAAGCAATAGGCGCAGTTCAGGTTGCAGGTGTGCGCGATATGGAGGCAGAGTGCCTTGACGACTCCCGCGGTCTTGCGCTTCAGTGTTCCGGCCATCGGCTCAAAGGTGTCAGGGGAAAAGAGCTTGCCCGCCTCCTTGAGTGATGTAATATCGTCATAGCATTCCGCGATTTCCTCCCGCGTGATGCCGGGTGTCCCCTGATATTTTTCCCAGACCGCCTGTTCTGTTGTTTCGCGGTCGTTCTGCTCATACATGGCGATCATGTCATAAGCGAGCGGATCAACGGCATGCACCGCGCCGGAGCAGACGTCCAGCACGATATTGTACCCGCCGAGCTGATACTGGTGGATCATAAACTTATCCTTTCTGGTATGTACGGAATCCGCCGGCGCTGTTCACCGGGCGGCATGCTGCGGATGACTGATGAAATGCGGTCAGTGAAGCGGTGTGAGGTCGGCCGGGAGCGAGTTCTCTTTCAGCGGCGCATCGCCGGACAGATGCAGCTTTCCGCTGTTAGACACTGCGAAGAACTGCGGTGCCTTCATGCCGGGCACATCGCGGACGGTAAATGCCGCAAGATCAGTCCATGTTGTGAGATCAAGTCCGGAAATGACCTGATCGGTGATGAGGCGGCCGTTCTCGAGCAGTCCTGCACAGACGCGGTTCACGGATTTCACCGCAATGACCCGCTCCCACGGGAGCACGGCATCGTCTGTGGCATTATTTTTCGAGATGAGATGGACATGTCCCGACACATCGAGCCCGACCCCGACATAATCGCTGACCGAGATGGAAATAATATGCTTCCAGCGGTCAGTCGCCTGTGCAAAGCGGTTCTCGGACTCCCGGTCGCCGGAGAGCACCGTGCCGTCTGCGAGCAGGATCAGGTAGAAATCGTAGCCGATCGCATAATCCGCGACCGGATTGACGGGTGATACATGCTGCATCCGCTGATAGCAGGCAGCCTGCAAGCCTTTCTCTGCACGGTACTGAAACGGGATGCGCAGCGGGTCAAAGGGCGTGAGCGCAGGCTGATAGCCGCTTCCGATGAGACACTGTTTCCCGTCGGTGCGCAGTCCGGTGATGACCCCCTCCTGCTCAAAGGACTGGATGCTTTTGAGCTTTTCCCAGGAATTCAGCTCCTTTTCCCAGCCCGGGGCTGCGTTCAGGCATTTGAGCCTGCCCTCCTTTGTCACGCAGATGATGCCGTTGCTGCCGCCTGTTCCGGCATGAAAGAGCTTTCCGCCCTTTCCCGAGCGCGTCATGATCTGCGGCAGAAAGGCGATGCGGGCGCAGTTTGTGATGGCATTCTGCATAAGCTCAGGCAGACTGCTTTTCTTTGCGGCAGCCGGATTTGCGGCGGGTTTCTTCTCAGACTTTTTTGCTTCCTCGGGCTTGCTGTCAGGCTTGCCCGGATCGGGCGACCAGCTCCAGACCATTTTGCTTTTCGGCTTTTCAGGCTTGGAGTCCGGCACGGCCGCTGCTTTCTTTTCCGCTGCTTTCGGCGGATCTGCGTTTATTTCCGGTTCCGGATGCAGCGGTTCTTCTTTGGGCTTTGCAGCGGGCTTCGGCTTTGGCAGCCCCTTGAGCATGTCATGAACAAACGGTCGGAAGGCACTGCGCTCCGCCGGGGTACTGTCGGCGGATTCGAGCTTTTCCAGCAGCGCCTTCAGTTGTTCCTCGCTGAGTCCGGCAGTACATTCGAGCAGCTCCGTCGCAAAGACCCGGAGCAGGCGGTTTCCCGCTGCTGTTTCGGCGAGCATTTCAAGCATCTCCTGCATGTAGCTGCGGTAGACAGTATTCCGCCCGGAATGGTCAAGCGGAAAGCAGGTGCGGATAATTTGCGGCATAGCATATCACCTCTGTATCATCGCGGAATGACGGTGTAATTTGGCTGACAGCCGGCGAAAGCGGCCGCACCCATACAGGTTGAGAGTATTTTACCGGAATTTGTTACGGCCATGATCTGCCCGCTGCGCATGGTAAATCCGGTGACATCATGCCAGCCGGACACCTTCTTTGACAGCGCAGGGTCTGTTGTGACGATCGAGCCGCCGGAGGTCAGGCCTGCGGAGATATTGCCCGAGGCAGCAATCGCGATGATATTGTTCCAGCCGCCCGTCCGGCACTGTCCGGCAAGATTATTCCCGCAGGACAGCACATTGCCCTGACGGGTCAGGCCGATGAAATGTCTGTCACCGGCAGCAATGCTGATGATCTGCTCCCACTCACCGGCTCCTGCGGCACTTTCGCCGAGTACAGTGCCGTCCCGCAGGAGAATGAGATATCCCTCCGGAATGACGAGGATGCTGCGGGCATCCTGCTCCGGGTGCAGCGGGATCGGGAACGGATAGGTGCTGCACGGCTTTCCCATGACGGTAATCCCCATCAGATGTTCATTGCTGAAAGCGGCATGCAGCAGTGCGGGCCATCGCTTGCACTTCATCCAAAGCGACGCATTTCCGTAGAATTCGAGCGTGCCGTTATAATGGACGCCCGCGATCGAATCGGTACCGGCCGTGATCTCGCGGATGCTGCGCCAGCCTTTGATACATCTGACGATCTCGGCATTCCCGCCGACCGGAAAGACCGTGCCGTCCTTCTGGACGATCAGCATGGACTGTATTTTCTCACCGACAGGCCCGAAGGAAAGGATGCGGCTGTTTCCGGCAGCGATTGCAGCCATCATTGTAAAATCCTTCTGCGGTATTGTTCGGATTGCGGCAGATTTTTTCGGAGCGCCTCCGGACGCAGCGGAGCCGGGGGAGAGCTTCAGATTTTCGGGCTGCTTTTTCGGCTTGTCGGACTTTTCGGCATGCTCCTCAGCCGAGGCGGCTCTGAGGCCGTCAAGCAGGGGCATCAGCATCCCGTCAAATTCCGGATTTTTTGAGAGGTACGGAGTAAGCCGTTCCATGAGGCGCACACGGCTTTCCGCAGAGAGCATTTGCTCCCGTTTCACGAGCTGCGCACCGAAGCGGTACAGCAGCCGGATCAGGCCGGCATCTGCGGGTGAACCCGCGGAGATGAGCTTTTGAAGCTCTGCATAATTTTTTTGCGGCAGGGCATCGAGCAGTGCAATGAATTCGGACTGCGTATTCTGCTCGATCTGTGCAGCGATTCTCTGAAAATCGCGCGTACCGAGAAATTCCTCGGTAACAGCCTGCAAATAATCCCGCCTGAGCACTTGCTGCTCATGGGAATCCAGCGAATAGCAGGTGATGATCCGCTTCATGGGGGAGACACTCCTTTCCGGGGAGAATTCGCGAAAAATGCCGCCTCAGAACTGGGGCGGCATTCGTCGGTTGCAAAAACCAATTATTCTGCGGATTTCTGCTCAGTGTTTTCGCACTGCTGATTCGCGATACCGCAGCTGGTCTTGCAGGCGGACTGACAGGAAGTCTGGCATTCGCCGCAGCCGCCCTTCTTTGCGCTTTCGCAAAGATCGCGTGTCTCGATGGTCTGAATATGACGCATGTTCCGTATCCTCCTTCAAGCGGTTGTCTGCGGAGAAATCCGCAGCATGAGCCTGCCGGAGCACTCCGGCATAAAAACTCATAATTATTATAGCACAAAATCGCACAGAAGTCAAGCCGTGCTTGCCCGGGGGAGTGGATGAATCAGGGAGTTAAAGATATGGGTTTGTATTTGTGTTTTGCATTCAGCGGTGCAAAAGATCGGTGAATGGGGGAAGACACCCCCTTCGGGGTTTCTTCCCCCA
>CAMNJD010000315.1 GCA_946540705.1 uncultured Ruminococcus sp.
GATGATCTGCCGGTCTATCAGCACGGCCTGAAGCGGTTTGTCGAGGAGGCGATGATCCTCAGAAAGCTGCAGAATGTTGAGGCTGTCGTCAATGTTACCGACTATTTTTACGAGAATGACACTGCTTATTTTGTGATGCCCTATCTCGACGGCAGTCACCTCAAAAAGGTGTTCCGCGATATGGGACAAAGGCTGCCCTTTGAGCTCGGCGTCATGGTCATGCGCAGGATCGGCGGCGCGCTGATGCGCGTGCATGAGCAGGCAAAGCTGCTGCACCGCGATGTCAGCCCGGAGAATATCATCATCACGACCTCCGGCGACCTGTATCTGATCGACTTCGGCAATGCACGTATCTACATGACCGAGCGCAGCACCAATATGTCGGTGTTCCTGAAGCCCGGCTATGCACCGCCGGAGCAGTACTCCTCCAAGGGCAGGCAGGGGCCGTGGACAGATGTGTATTCGCTGGCAGCGACCTTCTATTTCCTTGTCAGCGGCGTTGCAGTCCCGGAGGCACCGGACCGCCTCAACGGCAAACAGGTTCAGCCGCTCAATGCACTGGTTCCGGAGTGCCCGCCGCAGATCGCAGCCGCGATCGAAAAGGCGCTGATGCTGAATCCCTCGATGCGTACCCAGTCCATGCGCGAGCTGCTGAGTGCCTTCCCGGAGACCGGCGTCACAACCCTTCCGCTGACGCTCCCGCCCCCGCCGCTGACGCCTCCTCCGACAAAGGAGCCCGAGCCGTACCTCGAGGTCATCTACGGCGAGCAGAAGGGCAACAAGTGGATCCTGATTCCCGATATGGAGCTCAAGATCGGCAGATCGCCTGAGCGCTGCAATATCGTGCTTGCCAAATATCCGCAGGTCAGTACGCTGCACTGCGTTGTGACCTACAGCTCCAAGTTCCAGAAATTTTTTGTGCAGGATGTCTCCACGAACGGTACTGCACTGGACGGGCGCATGCTGATGCGCGATTTTGTGTACCAGATCACGCCCGGACAGCAGATCGCACTTGCCGCGAATACCTGTGTATTCCGGCTGGGACTCGATGCATGAGCAGCCGCAGAAAGGAATTCTTATGGTTACAGTACGTGTGAAGGAGCAGTCTGTCTTTCCGGTTTCCGAGCGCCAGCCGATCGTTGAGGCTGCATCGTCCTCGATTCTCGGAACGCGGAATGTGCAGCAGGACGCCTGCTGGGTGACCCTCAATTCGCAGCATCACGAGCTGCTGGCAGTCGTCTGCGACGGCATGGGCGGCCTCAGCGGCGGTGAGCAGGCTTCTCAGAACAGCATTCAGGCAATCGCGGAAATGTACCGGCAGTCTGCGCCGGTGGCAGATGTGCCCGAATTTTACCGGCAGGCCGCAATGACGCTCAATCAGATCGTCATGTCCCTGACTACGCCCGAGGGCACCCCGCTCAATGCAGGCACAACGATCATTTCGGTCATGGTGCAGGAGGATCGGCTCTACTGGTTTTCCATCGGCGATTCCCGCATCTATTTCCTCCGCAACTGCGAGGCCTATCCCTGCTGCGAGGAGCATAATTACGAAACAATGCTCCGGAAAATGCTCGCGAGCGGCGAGATCTCGCCCGAGGAGGCCGCAGCCGATACCACAAGGCGCGATGCGCTCACAAGCTATCTGGGCATGCCGAATATGCAGCTTGTCGAGATCAGCGAGCAGCCGACGAAGCTCGAGCCCGGCGATCTGCTCATTCTGTGCAGCGACGGCCTCTATAAAAGCCTTTCCGATGACGAGATCCGGCGGATTGCGATCGAGAACCGGATGGATCTGCACTATGCAGCAGATGCGCTGACCGCAGCGGCACTCTCCCATGCACGCGGTGCGCAGGATAATACGACGGTCGTGCTCGTCAAGTATAACGGCGACCCGCTCGGGGAGCAGTTCTTCGGCACCGATATGACTGAATAATACCGGCGCGGATTTTTACATTTTTTTGTTTGAAAATGACAAAGCAGCCCTTTTTCCTGCGGTTCGTGCTATACTGTAGACAGTTCAGAGAGGCACGAATCAACGCAGTCCGAAAAGCTCTGCGCTGAAATGATATGAAAAGGAGAATGAATTATGAATCTGATCAAATGCCCGAACGGCCACTTCTATGACGCCAGCAAATTTCAGTTCTGTCCGCACTGCTCCTCGATCAATCCTGCAAGCAATGATCTGACGGTTCCGCTGACAGGCGGCATCAACGGCCATCAGGAGGATGTCATGACAGTTCCGGCGACCGGCGCGGTCGCGCAGATGAACGTCAGCTTCCCGCAGAATGTTTCCGCAACGCCTTCCTTCAATCCGGTTCCTTCGCAGGGCATTGAGGATATGAAAACGGTTCCGATCGCAAACGGCGTACAGCAGGTCGCGCCCCCGCCGGCTCCTGTGCAGGCCGCTCCGATCCCGTTCCCGGCTCCGGTTGTACCGGCTCCGCCTGTACCGCCTGTACCGCCGGTCGATCCGGCAAAGACCGCCCCGATTATGGATGACCAGAAAACGGTCGGCCTGTCCAGCATCACCGTGACCGGCCCCGCAGGCACCAAGCGCTCCGTTGAACCGGTCGTCGGCTGGGTCGTTGTCATCAACGGACCCGAGCGCGGCAGATCCATGCAGCTCAAATCCGGCAGAAACTTCGTCGGCAGAGCACCCGGAAACGATATCCTGCTCAAGGAGGACACTACCGTTTCCAGAGAGAAGCACGCGATCATCGTCTTTGAACCCCGTACACAG
>CAMNJD010000316.1 GCA_946540705.1 uncultured Ruminococcus sp.
CCGCGAGGAGAAAGAGCACGATAAGCAGGATGCGGACGGATGTCGTTTTGTAATGCTGCTGAACGGTATACCGGAAAACCGTTCCGGTTCTGCCGGTATTATTCTTCATGTACGTCGCCCACCTTTTCCACGAAGATCTCATGCAGGCTCGGCTCACGCAGCTCAAAGGTGATGAGCGTGATGCCCTTGTCAACGAGTGTTTTCAGCAGGGCATTTGCCTGTGCTTCGCCGGTCACGCGGCACTGGTAGGAGAAGCCGACCTCATTGAGAATCGTAATGCCGGCGGCTTCGATCTCGGCTCTGAGGCTCTGTTCTGCCTTGATGAACAGATTGATGCGGCCGTAGCTTTTCTTGATCTCCGCGAGATTGCCCTGAAGGACGGTCTTGCTGCGGTTGAGGATCGTCAGGTCGGTGCAGAATTCCTCGATCGTCGCCATCTGGTGGCTGGACATGATGAGGTACTTGCCCTTTTCGATCTCCTCGTGGATGATGCTTTTGAACAGGTCGGTATTGACCGGGTCAAGGCCGGAGAGCGGTTCATCGAGGATGAGCAGCTCAGGCTCGGAGAGCAGCGCCATCATGAGCTGGATCTTCTGCTGATTGCCTTTGGAGAGCTGGTCAGCCTTTTTCGGCTTGACGGGCTTTTTTCCTTCCTGCTTCGGATAGAGGTATTCGGTTGCCTCCAGCCGTTCCGCCCAGTATTCGATGCGCTTTTTCGCATCGCTTTTCGGGACGCCGCGCAGTGCGGCAAAATACATGAGCTGGTCCATTAGCGTGTTTTTCGGATAGAGGCCGCGTTCCTCCGCAAGATACCCGACATTGCAGTTGTGCAGGGTCAGCGGTGCGCCGTTCCATTCGACGGTGCCGCCGTCCTTGACGAGCATGTTGAGGATCATGCGGATGGAGGTCGTTTTGCCTGCGCCGTTTGTACCAAGCAGCGCATAAACGCCCGGCTCATCCAGACGGAAGCTGAGGTGATCGACGACCACCTTCTCACCGTACTTCTTGAATAAGTCTGTTACGATAAAGCCCATTGTGTTGATTTCCTTTCCGGGTGTAAAATAATACGATTTGACACCCCGAGAATATTTTATCACATTTCAAATAAAAAGAAAAGGGCGTCCAAACGGATTTATGCAAATCATCAAGGAATGGGATTCCGGTATTTTGCATTTTAGGGATTATTCCCGATTTCGCAGAGCGGAACGGAGAAATTTGTGCAAAATCGGTATTTTTGAAAAAAATCCTTGACGGATCACGCGATTTATGGGATAATATTGATGTACCAATTAAATCTTCAAGAGATAGTTGGGACATCAATAAGAGCGCTGCGGAATGATCCGCAGGCTGATTTTGTATCAAACGGAGGATAACGACATGCAGTTTGAAATAATGCTGCCGGTGCTGCTGGCCGCAGAGGACGGCGGTCTTGCGCAAAAGCTGGTCGGCATGATGGGCGGACTTCCCCCGATGCTGATTGTATTTCTGATCTCGATGATCCCGATTCTCGAGCTGCGCGGCGGACTGGTCGCGGCAGCCGTGCTGGGGATCCCGATGTGGAAGGCGATCGGTGTCTGTGCGCTCGGCAATATCATTCCGATCCCGTTTATTCTGCTGTTTATTGAAAAAATACTGATCTGGATGGAGCACTGCAAGGTCGGCTGGATGAACAGACTCGCGCTCTGGCTCAAGGAGCGCGCGCTCGGCGAAAAGTCGCAGAAGATCCGCAAATACGAGTTTGTCGGGCTGCTGCTGTTCGTCGGCATCCCGCTGCCGGGCACCGGCGCATGGACGGGCAGCCTGATCGCCTCGATGCTGCATGTCGAGCGGAAAAAGTCCGTGCCTGCGATCTTTCTGGGACTTGTCCTCGCGACGGTCATCATGTGCATCATCACCTATCTGATCCCCGCACTGGTCAAAGCATTCTGATGCGATCCCCGGGAGGCTGACGGAATCCGTCGGCCTCCCGTTTTCTGTCACGGTGTGATATGTGAACAATCGCCAAAAAATGTACGTTCTGTCAACTGAAATCTCTACACTTTTGATTTATGCAAAAGACTTGACGATTCCTGTCCGGTTATGGTATAATGTTCTTACAGACATACGGAAAAATCCGTATCTGCGCCGGAAATCAGCGGACAGCGTTCCGGTGCGGGAAACCGGCTGTCCGGAAAACTCCACAAAGAAAGGATCTGATACAAATGAAAAAATGCATCGCCGAATTCATCGGCACCATGACGCTTGTCCTGATCGGCTGCGGTACCGCAATGCTGGTCGGATGTGACGCATCGCTGGGCTCGGGCTATCTGCTCACGGCATTCGCCTTCGGCCTCACGATCGTCGGCATGGCCTACTGTGTCGGCAATATCTCCGGATGTCACATCAATCCTGCCGTTTCCCTCGGCGTACTGATGTCCGGCGGCATGACGGCTTCTGAGTTTATCGGATATGTCGTATCGCAGTGCCTCGGCGCACTGGCGGGCTCGGGACTGCTGAAAGCGATTTTCTCGCTCGGGAATGTCACGGACATGACCGGTGACGGCAAGGGCCTTGGCACCAACGGCCTCGGCGGCGTGCATGACAGTGCAGCAGCCGGACTGCTTGTTGAGATCCTGCTCACATTCATCTTCGTGCTGACCATTCTCGGCGTGACCTCCAAGAAGGCAAAGCACGGCTCCTTCGGCGGCATTGTCATCGGCTTCACGCTCGTGCTGG
>CAMNJD010000317.1 GCA_946540705.1 uncultured Ruminococcus sp.
CCTACGTACCCGGACAGGGTCCCTGCTACCGCTGTGTTTTCCGTGACCCGCCCCCGAAGGACGCCGTTCCGACATGCAGACAGGCGGGGGTCATCGGCGCAATGGGCGGCGTGATCGGCAGTCTTCAGGCAATGGAGGCCGTCAAGTATATCATCGGTCAGGGGGAGCTGCTGACCGGCTCTCTGCTGACCTACGATGCCCTGACGATGCAGTTCCGCAAGGTGCGGCTGCCGAACGACACCTCAGACTGCCCGGTCTGCGGCACACACCCGACGATCACAAAGCTCATCGACTGCGAGCAGACGGTCTGTGAGGGGGTCGGCATATGATCACGCTGCACAAGGAAGATTACGAGAAAATTCTGGCGCATGCACGCGCAGAGGCGCCGATCGAAGCCTGCGGGCTGATTGCCGGAACCAGGGACGGTGACGATCGGCACATCGAATTTGTCTACATCCTCACCAATATCGACCGCGCAGAGGAGCATTTTTCGCTTGATCCCAGAGAACAGCTTGCGGCGGTCAAGGATATGCGCGCACACGGCTGGGTTCCGCTCGGCAACTGGCATTCGCATCCCGTCTCGCCTGCGCGCCCCTCGCAGGAGGACATACGCCTCGCCTATGACAGCACTGCGAGCTACCTCATTCTCTCGCTGATGAATGAAGCAAATCCCGTGCTGCATGCGTTTCACATTGAGGGGAATGACGCACAGAAGGAACCGCTCATCATCGAATCCTCCGCAAAGAAAGACGGTGCATTCTCATGAATACCGAAATACTCCGGACAGATATCCTCATCATCGGCGGCGGCACGGCCGGCTGCTGGGCTGCGATCACAGCCGCAGAGCAGTCAGACGCAGACATTCTCATCTGTGAAAAAGCGCATATCCGGCGCAGCGGCTGCCTTGCGGCAGGCGTCAATGCTCTGAACGCCTATATCACCGGGGGCAAAACGCCGCAGGACTATGTCGATTACGCAGAGCAGGATGCGGCGGGGATCGTCCGGCACGACCTGCTGCTCTCATTCTCCGAACGGCTCAATTCCGTCACGGAAAAGCTCGAACGGCTCGGACTGGTCATCCTGAAGGACAAAGACGGGAACTATGTCTCCCGCGGCTGGCGCAATATCAAGATCAACGGCGAAAATATCAAGCCGCTGCTCGCGGATGCCGTCAGCAAATTCCCGCATGTCACCGTTCGGAACCGCGTCTGCATCACCGATCTTGCGGTGAAGGACAACCGCGTCTGCGGCGCGTTCGGCATCGGCATCGAAAACGGCACTTTTTATGTCATCCGGGCAAACGCCGTTCTGATCGCATCGGGCGGCGCTGCGGGACTGTATAAACCGAATCACCCGGGGTTCTCCCGGCACAAAATGTGGTATCCGCCGTTCAATACCGGCGCGGGCTATGCAATGGGCATCCGGCACGGCGCCGAAATGACCACGTTTGAGATGCGGTTCATTGCACTGCGCTGCAAGGATACGATCGCCCCGACCGGCACGCTTGCACAGGGCGTCGGCGCGAAGCAGATCAACGCGAACGGCGAGGTCTATGAACAGAAATACGGCCTGACGACCTCTGAGCGCGTCTACGGCACTGTCTGCGAGAACATCGAGGGACGCGGCCCCTGCTGTCTCCGGACAGTGGGCATCACGCCGGAGCAGGATGATTCCCTGCTGAAGGCCTATCTCAACATGGCGCCCTCGCAGACGCTCAAATGGATCGAGCGCGGGAAAATGCCCTCAGAGGAAAATGTCGGGATCGAGGGGACAGAGCCGTATATCGTCGGCGGACATACCGCAAGCGGCTTCTGGGTCGATGCCGGACGCGCTGCGACGATCACGGGACTGTATGCGGCCGGAGATGCGGCAGGCGGCGCCCCGCAGAAATATGTCACAGGCGCACTCGCGGAGGGCGAGATCGCAGCGGAATCCATGCTGCGGTTCGTGCAGGAAAACCGCCCCGCGCCGCTGGATGAGGCAGAAATCGCTGCACATCAGGCTGAGGTGACGCAGTTCCTTTCCGGCGATGCAGGCAGCGACACGACGGAAGCGCTGGAGGAAGCAATGCAGACCGTCATGGATACCTATGCGGGCGGCATCGGCACACACTACCGCTACAGCGATGCTTCGCTTCAGACCGCAGATGCCAGGATCCGTGCGATCGAACAGCGCACCGCAAAGCTGCATGCGGACGATTTTCAGTCGCTGATGTATATTTATGAGCTGCGCGAGCGCCTCACCGTCTGCCGTGCGGTCATTGCACATCTCCGCGCAAGAAAAGAAACGCGCTGGCACTGCTTTGCGGAGCACACGGACTACCCGCAGCGCGATGATGCACAATGGAAATGCTATATCAATTCCCGCATGGAAAACGGTGAGATCAGAACATTCCGGCGGGAACTGACACAGGGAGGTGGCCGCAATGAGCATCCGGATCGACCGTGACAAATGCATCGGCTGCGGCAGATGCGGCATTGTCTGCCCCGGAACACTCATCCATACGGATGCGGACGGCAAGGCATATATGAAATATCCCAAGGACTGCTGGGGCTGCACCTCCTGCCTGAAGGAATGTCCCGCTGCGGCGATCCGTTTTTACCTCGGGGCAGATATCGGCGGCAGGGGCAGTGCGCTCCATACCGAAAAACAGGGCGATATTCTCCGCTGGATCATCGAGCACCCGGACGGCAGCGTAACGGTGATCCCGGTCAATCAGAAGGAATCGAACCAGTATTAGGAGGACAGAGATGGCATCACATCTTGACGAGCTGGAAGCAGAAGCGATTTATATGATACGGGAGGTCGCGGCGGAATGCGAAAAGCCGGACATGCTGTATTCGATCGGCAAGGACAGCTCTGTCATGCTGCATCTGGCTCTGAAGGCGTTTTATCCCGAGAAGCCGCCGTTTCCCTTTCTGCATGTCAATACCACATGGAAATTCCGCGAGATGATCGAATTCCGTGACCGCACCGCGAAGCGCCTCGGCATTGAAATGCTCGAATATATGGGCTAATAACATTTTAGGTGGTTTCTGTAACAAAATGGGTGGTTTGCATTTGTTAGATTGTCTGCAAATCGCCCTGCGATTTGCCA
>CAMNJD010000318.1 GCA_946540705.1 uncultured Ruminococcus sp.
TCCACGGCACGATTCTCGACGAAAACGGCAAGAAGCTCTCGAAGTCCAATCACAACTACACCGACCCGATGAAGCTGATGAAGGAATTCGGTACGGACGCATTCCGTCTGTATCTGTTCCAGTCCAATGCCATGCTGGTCGGCGACCTCCGGTTCAAGGATTCCGGCATTCAGGATATGCTCCAGCAGTTGATCCTGCCGCTCTGGAATGCCTGCAACTTCTTCATTTCCTACGCAAATATCGACGGCTATCATCCCGCAGAGCTCCCGCAGCCGGATTCCGACAATCAGCTCGACCGCTGGATTCTCGCGCTGCTGGCCGAGACAGAGCAGAAGATCGCCGACAATATGGCGAAGTATTACGTCAATCACTACACCGACAACCTCGATGCACTGATGGACGGCCTGACCAACTGGTTCATCCGCCGGTCGCGCCGCCGCTTCTGGGGCAAGGAGATGACCGCAGACAAGCAGAACGCTTACGATACGCTGCTGTACGTGCTTGTGAACACCTGCAAGCTGTTTGCACCGGTCGCACCGATCCTCTCCGATTACCTCTACCGCATCCTGACCGGTGCGGAGTCCGTGCATCTTGCCGCATGGCCGAAGATTCCGGCAGCGTATCAGAATCCTGCGCTGCTGCATGAAATCTCGATTGCCCGCAATGTCATTTCGCTGGCGCATGCCCTGCGCAACAAGAACAATATCAAGATCCGTCAGCCGCTGAGCACCCTGAAGGTCGCGCTTGTCTCGAAGGATGCCGCCGAGATCGTAACGCGCTTCACCGATATCATCGCGGAGGAGCTGAACGTCAAGGAGGTCGCCGTGACTGACGATGTATCCGCGATCGCAAGCGTGCAGTATGCGCCGAACTTCAGCGCGATCCGTGACCTGTATGCGGACCGCATCCCGGTTCTCATCAAGGCGATCAAGTCCGGCAGCTTCCGCATGACTGAGGACGCAGCCGTCCTGACGATCGACGGGCAGGAGGAGTCGCTGAACCCGGATATCATCCTTGTGACCTATCAGGCCAAGGACGGCGGCCACATCATGAGTGAGCACGGCATCGTCGTTTCGCTTGACCTGACGATCACCGACGAGCTCCGTGCAGAGGGCATCGCCCGCGACATGATCCGCATGATCCAGGATGCGAGAAAGCAGAGCGGCTGTGAGATCTCCGACCGCATCGTGCTTGAAATCACCGGCAGCTACCCCGAGCGCTTCGCAGATTATATCTGCGGCGAGACACTTGCCTCGCTCGGCACAGTCTCCGCACCGCTGACCGAATTCGATGTTGAAACCGAACAGGACAGCATTCACATCAAGCTCGCAAAGGCAGAATAAATACAAAAAGGGGAGGAAAACCGTTTTGGTTTTCCTCCCTTTTTTTACTCCGCATCATTTTCTTTCATATGTTCGAGATCGGGCATTTCTATATCCTCCGCCTTCTCATTGAGCTGAAGATCATGCGTGACGATCGCACGCTCATCCCGCGCCGCATACAGCGCGAGCAGCTCACGGTCCGTCATGCTGTCACCTCCTTCGCGTGTATTTGAGATCTCATCTATACAGTATGGAAAAACAGGGGTGAGGTTACAGGCTTTATTATACAATTTTGTACGGAATTATGCAACTGCAAAATGAAACATCCCCGCAGACCGGAACGAATCTGTGGGGAAGCTAAACCTATTTCTAGTTCTACGCTAACGTTGCATATAGTATGATAAGCGCAAAGAGAATCACAAACAAAGAAACAAACACAGCCTTTCCAAATTCCATTCCAAATAGCGGTGGATTCGGCGCAAGCTCAGGGTCGTATTTATGCTCAGGCGGTGTATATGAGGAATCAAAAATACGAATCTTCGATATATGGGTGTTCATAATAGATTGATTATCCGGCATATATTGTTCAAAGTATTTATTTGAAAGCCGGGTTTGGATTTCAACTCCAAATTTTCTTGCTTCCGTTGCTAGAGCTTTATCATGAAGTGTTATATCAATACGGCCTGCCAGATTATACATAATTCCTAAAATTGCTTGTCCGCTTTGCAACATATTCTGACAAGAGGCAGAATCAACATGCGCAACATATAATGTCTTTAAATTGGCTTTAAACTGTCTTATAGTTTGCTCGGTAAATAGTTTTGCTATTTCATAGCAAAATAGAATAATCTCACTTACCATTTTACTTAGTTCGTTCCCATCTTGTTTTGTGTTCTCTGGGTTATTTATTAGATCATTCTATATTTTTTGTATAAAAATAGAAACGGATACGATGCCTTTATCAGTTTTCATATGTTGAAGAACAGTGTGACAGAAAATCGCTTCCAAACTCTGAGAATCCTCTATTAAGATTTTTTCAAAAAATCTGTTAGCATCATCCCATTTTTGGTCAGTGCATGCCCGTCGTGCTAACAAATAAAGATTGTTTATTTCCTTTGACTTATCAATTTTCACGGAACTGCCCGAGACATCAACAGTCCCCTCAATCATGAGCTTCCTCGCAGCTTCAACCGTATATTTTGTGCCACAGGACTGACAAACGAAGAAATCGCCGTCCTTGACAATGTCGTTTCCGCTGCACATTTCACAGACCATAGCTTTCATATTTTCACCCCTATCTTAACTTGGCAGAATCACTGCCTACAATCATTATACATCAATAGTTTTGTTTTGTCAATATCTACAGATGATTTTATATGTCTTCTGTTTCGGGTATACTATATCGAGAGGTGATTGTAATGGACTATCCGTATGCTGAAACGGGGAAAAGAATTCTGGATCTGCGTAAAGCACATCATCTTACCAGAGAGCGTTTGGCGGAGATGGCGGAAATATCTGTGCAGTTCCTTGCGGATATTGAAAAGGGCAAAAAGAATATGACGGTCACCACCCTGCGCAAATTAGCAAAGGCATTGACTGTTTCCACGGATTATATCGTAAACGGAACAGGCGAACCGACGGAACAGGCGTTATTTGCGCTCTATGATGAACTAACACCGGAAAACCGAATCCGTGCGCTGCAAATTCTTCGGTTATTTACTGAGGCAGCAAAATGAAACATCCCCGCGGAACGAAAGGGCGATGCTGATATAGAAGTTTTAAGCCATAGTATTTTTCTATTGACAGTGCAGATATGTTATGCTATAATTGTTACTAACATAAATCGGAATTTGCGGGTATAACTTCTCCCAATTTACTCCATTCGATCACATGTGTCATTTCTCCCCACAGATC
>CAMNJD010000319.1 GCA_946540705.1 uncultured Ruminococcus sp.
AATAGCATCGCGAAGCGATACCTTATTCTATTTAACCGTTCTAAACCACCTTTTTTGTGCGAGAATCCACCCAAATCTTTATTAGCCCGTATTTTTTTGACGCGGGAACTGCAAGCCGGGAATTATAAGGAATTCGCCCCTGTCGCCTCATTGAAACACTTTCTTTCCTTTGCCACCGGAAACATGTCCCCTGTCACAGTCTGCACAGCATGATGTATTCCTCGCTGTTTTCCCTCACGGTCACAAATCCGAGCTTCCGGTACATTTTCACGGCATAATTCTCCTTCTGGACAGCAAGAGATGCCTGCTGATAACCGGCCCGCTTCAGCTTTTGCAGCATTGCTTTCATCATGGCCGTACCGATGCCCTGATTTCTGTACTCTTTGTACAGCGAAATCGCAAAGGACGGTGTCCGGTCATCAATATGGCCGTAATCCTGCATGATCCGCACCCAGACTGCGCCGACTGTTCTGCCGTCCGCCTCCGCAGCAAGGGCAAAGTCCCCTGCCCTGCTCCCGAAATCCGCGATATACACCTGCAATGCAGGCTGAAGAATAATCTCCCGCGGCGGTGCATCCGCACCCTTGGGAATATAAATCGCTTCATACAAAAAATCTGCCAGAATTCCGTACTCTGTTTTGCCGATTTCTCTGATGAAATATTCCATGCGTTCTCCTGTTCAAAATACTGTTTTCACGGAGTCGGGGTATGATTCCGCAAATTCACTGCCGCTCCCGCTCATAGAGCACCTTCAATCCGGGGATCGGAACCTCATCGGGATAGCGCTGTACCGCCGCCATCGTAATATTGTCACGGCCGCCGTTTTTGAGCGCCAGCTCGACAAGATCCTCCAGCCGCTGATGCAGCGGACGCGGTGCGGCGAGAATTTCCTCCATTTCGTAGGTCGAGACATAGTCAGTCAGGCCGTCGGTGCAGAAGATCATGACATCCCCGAACCGCATGCCGTCCGGATAGATAACGACCTCGGGCTTTGGCTCTGCATCCAGATTTCCGACGACCGGCAGCACGATATGGCGGTGTGTATGCACCATTTTCTGTTCACTGGTGATCGTCCCCTCATCATAGAGCATCTGCACCAGCGTCTGGTCGCGGCTGATCTGTTCGAGCGTGCCGTTGCGGCAGCGGTAAAGACGGGAATCCCCGACATTGAAGCAGTGCAGCGCATTGTCCTCGTCAATCGCGATCCCGCAGAGGGTCGTCTGCATGTTGGCTGTGCTTTCGAGCAGCTTGCTTTTGGCTGTGATCCTGGCATGAATATCAAGAATGGTACGCTTCAGATTCAGGCGCTTTTCGTACCGCACCTCTGAAAGCAGTCTGAGGCAGCTCCGGGAAGCAAGCTCGCCCGCCTGCTCACCGGACACGCCGTCGCAGACCGCCGCGAGAAACGGCTCCTCAACGCCGATCTGAAGTGCGCCCTCCGTCATGACTGTATGATGCAGCAGCATGGCGTCCTCATTGTGGGGCGGAAGTCCTTTTTCCGTGATCCCGCAGCAATAATACATCGCAGTATCCTCCTGCTCTTACGGCTCGTATTCGTACAGCTTGCCGAGCTGCGCGGAATGTGCAGCGCGGAATTCCGCAAATCTGCCCTCATCCAGTGCATCGCGGATCTGCTGCATCAGATTGTTATAGAACCAGAGATTGTGCTGCACGGCAAGTCTGCCGCCGAGCTGCTCCCCTGCCTTGAACAAATGCCGGATATAAGCACGGGAAAAGTTTTTGCAGGTCGGACACTGGCAGCCCTCCTCGATCGGTCTGGGGTCTGTCTCAAAGCACTTGTTTGTCAGGTGCATGATGCCGCGCATCGTAAACACTGTCGCATGCCGCGCATTGCGGCTGGGCATCACGCAGTCAAAGAGGTCGATGCCGCGTGCCACGCCTTCTACAATATTCTGCGGCGTACCGACACCCATGAGATAGCGGATCTTGTGCCTGGGCATTCTGGGTTCCACATGCTCAATGATATCATACATGACCTCTGTCGGCTCGCCCACAGCCAGTCCGCCGATCGCATAGCCGTCCATATCCATCGCAGCGATCTCGTCCATGTGCTGCTCACGCAGTCCGGGGAAGGTGCAGCCCTGATTGATGCCGAACAGGAGCTGGTGCCGGTTGACGGTATCCTCCAGCGCGTTCAGCCTTGCCATTTCAGCCTTGCAGCGCTTCAGCCAGCGGGTCGTCCGCTGACAGCTCTGTTCTGCGTACTGATACGGGGCTGGGTTCTCAACACACTCATCAAACGCCATCGCAATCGTCGAGCCGAGGTGCGACTGGATCTGCATGCTCTCCTCAGGCCCCATGAAGATCCGCTTGCCGTCGATATGCGACTGGAAGGTCACGCCCTCCTCTTTGATTTTTCGCAGCTTCGCAAGCGAAAACACCTGAAATCCGCCGCTGTCGGTCAGTGTCGGGCCGCGCCAGCCGGTAAATCCCTGAAGCCCGCCCATTGTCCGGACGATTCCGTCGCCCGGACGCACATGCAGATGATATGTATTGCAGAGCATCACCTGACATTTTACAGCTTCCAGATCACGGGCAGACAGTGCGCCCTTGATCGCGCCTGCCGTAGCGACATTCATGAAGCACGGCGTCTGAAAATCGCCGTGAACGGTGTGAAATGCGCCTCTGCGGGCGGTGCCTTCTGTTTTGATCAGTTCATACATAATCGGGAAAATCCTTTCAATTTGTATCCGTATCTGCTCCGATATCCGCATCCGCGGTGCCAAGCTCCAGACGCTGTACCTGTGCGAGCTTCTTATTGATTGCTCTGGTGCGGGCACCGACCAGCTTATCCAGCTCTCTGCCGACTGCGTCGAGCTTATGCTGCGTACCGGTCAGCACTGCCTCAAACTGCTCGAATTCCGACTTCACGCCGCCGAGGATCTGCCAGACCTGATCGGACTGCTTCTGGATTGCGAGCGTGCGGAAGCCCATGTACAGTGCATTGAGCATCGCGGCCATTGTCGATGGGCCTGCGACGTTTACATTGTATTTCCGCTGCAATTCCTCCGTCAGGCCGCTGCTGACGATCTCGGAATACAGCCCCTCCGAGGGCAGAAACATGATGCCGAATGCAGTCGTTTCCGGCTCATGCAGGTATTTGTCGCGGATATCCTTTGCAAAACCGAGCACCCGTCCGCGCAGCGCAGCCGCGGCATTGTCGATCGCGGCGCGGTCGCCGGATTCCTGTGCATCGAGTAACTGCGTATAGCAATCTGCCGGAAATTTGGAGTCGATCGGCAGATAGACCGCCTGTCCGTCCTCCGCAGGCAGCCGCACGGCAAATTCCACTCGCCTGCCGCTGCCGGGCACGGTTTCAACATTTGTGTCATACTGCTCGGGTGCCAGAATTTCGGCTAAGATCGCGCCGAGCTGGATCTCGCCGAGATTGCCCCGCGTTTTGACATTGGACAGCACACGCTTCAGCCCGCCGACATCGGCCGCAAGATTCTTCATCTCTCCGAGCCCGCGGTAGACCGCCTCAAGGCTGTTTGTCACGCGCTGAAAGCTCGCGGTCATTTTTGCCTCGAGATGCTCCGTCAGGGTCTGGTCAACCGTTTTCCGGATCTCATTAAGGCGCTCATCATTCTGTTCGCGCAGCGCGGTCATCTGGTCGCCGACAGTCTCCTGAAGCATGCGCATGGAGCGCGTGTTGGCTGCCTCAAGCCCCTGTATCCGTTCCCCGAATGCACGAAGCTGTGCTGCGGTCGTGTCGCGGGTCTGCGCCTGTCCGCTCTCAAGGCTTTCGCGCATCATATCCATTGACAGGCGGATCGTTTCGTTCGTATGCGCAGCCTGCTCCCGGCGGAGGCGCTGCTCCTCCCGCTGCATCTGCTGCACTGCTTTCTTCAGGTTCTCGCCGGCATCCTCGCCGCGTTTCCCGTGCAGCATCACTATGACCCAGACATGCAGCAGAATCAGCACTGCGACTCCAGCCGCTATGACATATTCCATTTCACAGCTCCCCTCACCGTCATTGCGCGGTCATCCCCGCAAAACAATTATACCATATTATACGGAAAAGTGCAATGGGAGCAGTCAGAAAAAATATACAGGGAGACAGCATGGGTGCAAAATCGGAGCCGGGCACTGCCCGCTCGACAATCATTTCTCAAAACGACCTATCTATGTGAATTTCAAGTTGTTGCGTTATTTTCAGCGTATCTCGCATGAATTATGATTCTGTAATTTGAACCAAAAATCTCTTTTTTGAGCCCATTTTCAGCCCAAGTTCCCACGCAAGTTCCCGCAAAACAGTTCCCACAACCAGCATACACTAGCCCTCAAACCACATGGGAATTTGCATAAGGGAATCATTGAGGACAGCTCAACTAACAATTGAATAGTATCCGTATGCCCGATTTTTCGATCATGAAAAACCGGGCTTTTTCTTTGCCCTGTCGCTGGAGGTGATACTGATGTAACCCAATATATGACGATCCGCTGCCTGCCGT
>CAMNJD010000320.1 GCA_946540705.1 uncultured Ruminococcus sp.
TGAAAAAGCGAAGCTATCCAAAATAGCGAAACACAACAGGAGGCACAAGATGAAAGCAACCGGTATTGTGAGAAGAATCGACGACCTTGGCAGAGTTGTAATTCCGAAAGAAATTCACAGAACCTTGCGACTGCGGGACGGCGACCCCTCACTGATAACATTGACACAGGATATGGTGTTCTGTTCCGGGATGCAGGAGCTTGCCGGGAGAAGGTACATTGGGTAATTACGGCAAATATAAACAGCCGGCCGCGGGCGGCTGTTTTATTATTCGGATTTGTTTTGCAGACAAGGAGAATAGGATTCTACTATAGGAGCCGTAACCTTCTCTTTTGCTTGCCAAAAGCCACAATATCCTATAAAACATCGTCAATACATGCTTTCAATGTGCTTGTTCGCGTTCTGTGTGCGATTTCGTGTGCAGTAATTCAAAGCTCCTTGACAATTTCATTCTTTCCTGATAAAATAGAAACGATATGACTCACATGGAGACTATAGAACAAGTGATGCCCGGCATATGCCGGGCATTCTCTTTTTTCATCAATATTGCGGATTGGCCGCATCCCAGGTGCCCAGCTGCTCACATACCAGTCTGAATCCGATACCTGTGACTGCTTTTACGTGGTATCCGAACGCATTCCGCTCATAGGGACCACTGTGATACAGCTTTCTATTCTGCAAATTGACTGAATGCAGCAGGATATGCATATGATAGTGCGATGAATCCGGATCAGCCGTATGCACCATCATTCCTACCTATTGTAGTATATTTATTCATAAAATGTTCCAATTTGTTTTATGATTTTCTATTGACATGTGCCAATAATAATGGTATAATGAAACATATACTACTAATTGCAACGCTATTCTGAAATGAAAAGAACAGGAGGGATTCCAATGAAAAGTAATAATCAGGTTGTGATTGAACGTGATATGTTCTGCCCGTTCTGCGGCGGGAATTCTGCGGTTCTGATCGCAGAAACAGTGAGCAACAAGAAGCGCATCGGCTGCGCGCCGGTCGGCTTGAAGGACGGCTGCCTCATTGTCATGACGGGCGGCTGCTGGACGATTATCAGCGGACTTCCGTTATACGACATCAAAGATGAGAGTATTACGAATCTTTACGGTTTTTGTCCCTGCTGCGGTAATACCTATCCCGTGAACAAGCCGGAGGTCAAAACCAGAAACATTTTCTAATCAGTTCAATGCGATGAAACAGAAAACCTCGCAGATGTTTAATAAAGCTAAGAGTATGGTAAGCCGCGGCGGTCAGCAGAAGGCTGATTATGATAATGAGCTGCGCTATCTGAAATCACTTCTTGACACCGGTCAGATCGCGGAAGATGAATATCAACGCCGAAGAGCAGAAATATTAGCAAGAATCGAGTAATCTGCCCAGAGAAACGGTACGCTCCATGAATGATAAACAAATACTGAAAGCATTTCAGAAGGCTAGGAAAAGAGAACAGAAAAGAGCCATTGTGCGTCCGGCATTTACGCTTTTCAGGGAACTGTTCCTACTGATATGCGGCATGGTTATCAGTGCTGCGGTTATGATTGCTGCAGCAGTGCTTCATCTTCAGATGTCTGCTGTTCTGCTTGTTATAACGCCTTTGATTTTTGTCGTAACTCAGGCGAAAAACATTCTTCTTCTGTCGATTTTCCTGTATCAGCGGTATGCGCCGGCATCTATCCGCAGCGTGTGCCTGTTTAAGCCTTCATGCTCGGAATATATGCGGCTGTCTGTCCTGAAATACGGCGTGTGCAGGGGCTTTATCAAGGGGCTGCGCAGAGTGAGAAGATGTCACCCTCCGAATGGAGGAACCGACGAGCCATAGAGGTGAGATTATGAACGATCAACCAAAGGAATGGGGCAGCGCCCCCGACAGCCTTCCGGAAACATGGAACCAAACCGGAAATACTGCACTGCCGAATGCCTGGGGCACAAAGGCGGATGCACCGGAGCTTTGGTCAAATCCGGCTGCAATTCCTCAGCCCGTGCCCGAACGGAAGACTCAGCAGAAGCATCTGCCGGAAGCGGCGGCTTCAAATCCGGTTTCTGACGCAGAAACGCATATTGCAGAGGGAACTCCCACTTCGGCTATATCTGAAGGAATGCACCTGGAAGCGCAGGCAGAGCCGACTGCAGCGCCGAGCTGGGTCCCGCAATTCACCGTTGCATCGGCGAGAATGCCGGAATCAGATTCGCTCCCGCCGACACTGCGTGATCCATATGAGCAAACAGACAGGCCTTCCTCAAAAGCATCGGCTTTGATATTTGTCATTCCGGCTGTTGCTGTGCTTGCTGGCGGTGCCGTTCTGCTGATTTTCAGTCTGCGAGGCAGGAACAGCAGTAAACCGAATCAGCCGCAGAATACGGCGCCCTCCGAACAGGTTGCTGAAATTGTTTCGTCGGAGGATGATACTGATAACTCGCAGATTATTGAAGATGCCCCGTCCTCGAATCCGGAATCGCAAGCCAATTTTTCTACATCTGAATTATCAGAAGCAGAACTGATAGAACAAACACAAATCCATTCGGATGCATCTATTTCTGAAGCCAAAATTGTCGGGAAATATAATGATTTCGGTGCCGGATATATGTTCCGGCTGGATTTGAAAGGGGATTATTGCTACTGGACAGCAGAGATCACGGAGGTTCAGTCAGACGGGCAAGCCTATTACAGTATGGTTTCGAGCTATGAGCTATCCGATGATGATCCGTATATTCTCGGCGGAAGCCTGACAGATCAGCTCAGCGCTGAAATCATACCGTTTGACGAGCAGGATCATCCCGGAACGAAGTACAGAGTCACATGGAACGGTGAAGAAGAGCTGACAATCAGTCCTGAATACAATCCGTATTTATTCACCGGATATGTTGCAACGAAAAAATCTGACCTGAGTCTTCGGAGCTACCCGAATACTGATTCAGCAGTTCTTTCAAAAATTCCGAAGGATACAAAACTGGATCTCTATCAATCGGTTTGTGACGGATGGTATATTACCTGCTATCGTAATAAATGGGGGTTTGTCAGCGGTGAATATATCAGCGAGACGCTCGGCGAAAACTCACCCGGTTCACAGACAGCAGAATCCTGGAAAGATGCATATATCGAATGGCTGCAATATTATGCATACGGCGAAGGAAGAACACATTATTCTTTGATTGATTTTGATCAGAATGGAATTCCTGAGCTTGTTGCAGCGGATAAATCATCGGATGTCTTTGTGTATGACTGTCCCGTTGTATATACATATGCAAACGGCGGGATGATCGAAGTGTATCAGGATTTAGAAAGCGGTGATTTTGGTGAGCATCAGGGCTGGTGGAATATTTACAGCAGCTCGCTGTGCGCAAATAAAAAAAGCGGATACTATTACAACGACTATGAGGGGCAGCAAATATTCTTCCGGTATAAGAATAACAGGCTTGTTTTGGAAGCAGTCTTTAATATCTGGCAAACTGGCTATGATAACCAATATATCTATAACGGATATGCAGTGACGGAAGATGAATACAATGAGCATTTGCAAAAATACCGGAACATCATCAACAATGGGTTCAAAGTAAAATATGAGTATGATATTTCTAATGTCAAACCGATCAGAGATTACTGATTACGGGCAGCTAAGCTGTTATTAAAGGAGATTATCATGTCATTCATAAAAGGAAAATGCCATTTCTGCGGCAGGGCATTAACGGCAGATGATTCGGAACGTATTGTTATTTGTCCTGTATGCGGAAATAAAAATCCTGTAAGCTGGCTGGGTGTGCCCGTCAACCCCTCTGCTCAGCCTGTGCCGCGGACAGACCAGAAGCCGCTCATGACGAATCCGGCGCTGGTTTCATCGACGGTTCAACCGGAGATTCCGAATGTGAATCAGCAGCAGCCTCCGACAATGACACTTACGCAGGTTTTTCCTCAAACAGTTCAACCTGAACCCGTCAGCGTTTCGGAACAGGATACATCCGATTTCCGGATTCATCTTGGAAGGCTGATCGGATATGACGGAAACGCCGACACAGTCAGGATTCCGGACGGCGTCACTGCTATTGAACCGGAAGTATTCCGAAATCACACGGAAATTCAATTTGTTGAAATGCCAGATTCGGTACAGATGATTGGAGCCGCTGCTTTTTATGGGTGCAGCAAATTAAGTAAAATAAAGTTTTCCGATCATTTGACAATGATCGGAAAACAAGCATTTCAGGACTGTATATCTTTAGAAAGCATTTCAATTCCGGATTCTGTTACTGAGATTGCTCCGGCGGCGTTCTGGGGATGTATTGCACTGAAAGATGTTAAGTTTTCAAATAACTTGACAGAGATTTCAAATGGCCTTTTCTCAAGATGTGAAAGCTTGCAGTATGTTGTGATTCCTGACTCGGTCACTGTAATTAGACAAGGTGCGTTTTCATTCACAGGATTAAAATATATCCGAATTCCGTCAGCTGTGACAGATGTGGAAAAGCGCGCATTCTGGTACTGTTCTTCCCTAGAAAAGATACGTCTGGAAGGCATTCCGCATTTAAGCCGAGATGCTTTTCAGGAGACGCCATACGGCAAGCAGAATTCATTGATCGGCAGGCTGAAAGCCTCATTGGGCATTTGATATTTTAGCAACCGATAAGTCATGAAAAATGTGAGAAAACACGCTGAGGTACAGCATACATCAGTTGTATGGGATGTGGTAAGTTAAATAAAGTGATCAAAATAATCGCTGGAAGTCTTCGAATCATTTGTTGACGGGTGGTATAGATTTGCTGGGCAATTATTCATACTGGGGCGCTGAGGTAACTGAAACTGAATTTGCTCCGGGTAATCCGTATGTTCAAACGATTTCCAGCAGAGATCCATACTGAATTATCCGTATATTACAGGCGGAAGCACGATCAATACGCTGCGCGTAACCTTTACATCTTATGATGCGAACGGTGTCGCCGGAATGCCGTTCACTACAGTCTGGAATCCGAACCAGCCGGAACATCAGAAAAGACGACGGAGCATCCGGCAAGTGAAGTATGAAAAACGTATGTGAACTGATGAAAAGAATATATGTGGAATGATAATTGAAAGGGGTCTGCACCATGATACTGGTAAACTTAAATCGAAATGTATTCAGAAAAAGCGCTGCTTGTCTGACATCAATTATACTTGGATTCTGTAGTCTTCTCTGCGCATCCCGAACGGTATCGTATGCATCAGGAGTCTGGAACGGAAGTGCAGATATCTCATGGCATGACTCGTCCGGTTCTCTGACGAATAAAACTGAATATCATATCTCAACGCCTGAGCAGTTGGCCGGACTTGCCAAAGAAGTGAATGAAAACAGAAAAGACTTCTTCGGGGAAACGGTTTATCTGGATGCCGATATTTCATTAAATGCAAGCGGTTCGTGGAGAAACACATGGCAACCGATCGGAATATCCGATAATCCGTTCAGAGGTGTATTTGACGGACAGGGACATCAAATAGAAGGTTTGTATTGTAACGGCGAATTAAATTATGCTGGTTTATTCGGTGCCTCCGAAGGTACAATCCGTGATCTGACAATCAGTTCCGGAAATATCTCTGTTTCCGGCTCGTATGCAAATGTGGTCTATGCAGGCAGTGTATGTGGATATTCAAGCGGTGCGATTTCCGGATGCCGGAATAAGGGTACAGTGTCAGCGAAAATGGATGTTCCAACTGATACAAAAGTATATTGTGGCGGTATTTGCGGCTTATATGCCGGAGTCAACAACAATGGAATCACCAACTGTGAAAACAGCGGTAAAATCACTGCAAACGCATCATCCAGGAAAAACGGCGGCGGTTGGACTGAATTTAGTTCATATGCCGGGGGAATATGCGGTGCTTCGAATCTGCCCATGATAAAATGCAGCAATTCTGGAGAAATCAGTTCAAGTATATCCGGATCTGCGACAAATTGCTTTAGCTATGCCGGCGGAATCAGCGGTTACTGCAATAAGCCTTTTTCTGATTGCAATAACAGCGGAAAAATAACAAATAGCACATCTGCAGCCGGAAGCTATAACCCCAGAATTTATACAGGCGGAATCATGGGGTTTCAGGAAAACTACGGAAATGATGTAAACGGTATCAATACCGGAAATATCAATACGTTTGTTTCAAGTGTAGCGGATGTTTATACCGGCGGTGTCTGTGGATATGCGAATTCATGGGCAAGTTCATATAAGTTTACGCATTGCTATAACGAAGGACGTGTTACAATCAGCGGAAGTGCTGCCAATTCCGCAGTATACGCAGGCGGAATAATCGCTGGCGGCAACGCAATTGTTTCACAGTGCAAAAACAAAGGTGAACTGACAATTGCAGATACGTTTACATTTGGTTTTGTCGGCGGAATCAGCGGCATCTGCGCGAATGTAGATGAAGCAGCTAATTACGGTTTGGTTTCATCCGCATGTAATACAGGCGGAATTGCCGGAAATGCATCCGTATCCAACAGCTATAATCGCAGCAAAGTTACTGGCGGCATTGCAGGCGGCATCATCGGAAAAGGAAGCGCTTCTAACTCCTATAATACCGGGATTGTGCATGGTTCGCAATATGCCGGCGGAATAGCAGGCGAAACGCAGAATTGTCAAAACTGTTTTTATCTTAACACAGCCGCGGGAAATGGTATTGGAAACGGACGTAATTCCGGTGCGGACGGGAAAATCAGCTCTGTTCTGCTCTCACAGGAATTTACAGATTATATTGGTCCTTCATTTTCATACATCAGTAGTGATTATCCGAAGCTGTATTGGGAATTGGAAACAGACATTTTTCCGGAACAGCCGGTAGTGACGACAACAACGAAAATGGCAACTACCACCACGACTACTACGACTACTTCAACTACCACAACCACTACCACAACTACAACAACCACTACAACAACTACAACAACCACCACTACGACCACTACGACCACGACTACTACGACAACTTCGACTACCACAACCACGACCACTACTACAACCACTGTCCCTCCGCCTGCTTTTAAATACTCTATCAACGAGGACGGTAATGGCATAACGATAAACAAATATATTGGATCAGATACTACAGTAATTATACCTGATCAAATTGACAATTTGCCGATAACCTGTATCGGAAGTTTTGCATTTGCAAATACAAATATTACAGATGTATCCATTCCCAATACTGTAACTAATATTGATTCAGGGGCTTTTAGAGGTTGTTCGGAATTGACCTCTATGATCCTGCCTGATAGCTTAACGAGCATTGGTGCATTTGCTTTTGAGTTATGTAACAGCTTATGTTCCATCACAATTCCATCTGGAGTAACTAGTATAGAGCGTTCATCTTTTTCAGGTTGCACCGGTCTAACATCAATTACGCTTCCCGAAGGTTTGACTATTATTAAAGAATCCGCTTTTTACGGGTGTACAAGTTTAACTGCTGTAAACATTCCTGACGGAGTTGCAACAATTGAGTTCAGTGCATTTTCTGACTGCACCCACCTTATAGCTATTACGATTCCTGATAGTGTTACCACAATTGCATCCGACGCTTTTTATGGCACAGCATGGTTTCAACTTGAATTTGCGGGTAGTCCATTTCAGATTATCAACCATATTTTGATTCATGCAGATAATGTAGAAACTGCAGAAATCCCAGACGGAGTTACTCGGATCGCTGATTTTGCTTTCTCTGGTTGTTATAATTTGAAATCTGTAACGCTCCCTGATAGTATTATAGGTGTCGGAAAGTGCGCATTTCTGGATTGCACAAATTTAACAACGATTACGCTTCCAAACAGTGTAACAGATATAGGGGAAGCGGCATTTAGGAATTGCTCTAGCTTGACTTCTTTTATAGTTCCAAGCAGTGTATCAATCGTAAACCGTGAGACATTTTATAATTGCTCCAGTTTAACATCTGTTACGATTCCTGATAGTGTATCATTAATTGTACGCAACGCTTTTGACGGTACACCATGGCTTGAATCTGAATTTGCGAAGAATCCGCTATTAATTAACAATAACACTTTGCTTTTTGCCTACAACTGTGAAGGTGTTGTTGAAATACCAAAAGGAGTGACACGCATTAATGCTTTAGCATTCGAAGGATGTAATGATGTAACATCTATTATTATTCCTGACAGCGTGATTAATATTGGATACGGTGCATTTGGTGGGTGTACAAATTTGACAACTGTCACGATTCCTAATAGTGTGACAAATATTGACAATTCAGCTTTCTTAGAGTGTAATAATCTTACGCTTTGCTTATATGGTAATACATATGCGGAAACATATGCTAAGCAGACACATATTCCATATCAGATTATTGGACAGATTGAATCCGATTATGACCTGAATGAAGATGGGGCTGAAAGTATTATGGATGCAGTTCTGCTTGCCAGATTTCTGGTTGAAGACCTTTCTATTGAACAAATACCATCTGACGAACGTTTACATTCATTAGATTATAATAAAGATAGTATGCTTACAATCGCAGACTTAACTCATATCTTGGAAATGCTAATGAATGCAAGCCCATCCAGTACAATAGACAGAAATACTGCAGCGCAATACGAACATATCATATCTGCTGGTTTTGCTACTGTTGGGGTGAAAACAGATGGGACGGTTATTGCAGATGGTAATAACTTTGAGGGTCAATGTAATGTATCTGAGTGGAATGATATTATTGCTGTTTCCGCTGGTGGCTCTCACACTGTTGCTTTACGAAAAGACGGCACAGTAGTAGCAACAGGAGATAATCAGGATGGTCAATGTAATGTATCTGAGTGGAATGATATTATTGCTGTTTCCGC
>CAMNJD010000321.1 GCA_946540705.1 uncultured Ruminococcus sp.
AATAACACGGCTGTAAAGCTCAGCAGCGGCGCAGGCTTCTATAACCGCGGCTATCACTTCCTCGGCTGGAGCACTGAGCCGGACGGCAGCAAGAATTTCTATCTGCCCAACAGCATCAAAACCTATGCGGCAGACACCGAAGATCCGATCACACTCTATGCACAGTGGGAGGTCAAGGTCTACTTCGACCGGAATGATGTGACCGACGGGAACACCTACTTCTGGGGCAACAATACCGGCAATGACTGGGCAAATGATGAAAAGTACACCTATGACGAAGAAAAAGGCATGTACTACACCACGATCAAGCTGAACGGTAAAGCAGACCGGCCGGATTATACGCCGACATCAAGCGATGACGAGGAATTCTTCTCTCACTGGTCACTGGAAAAGCAGGGCGCAGCAGGTGTTATGAACGACCCGTTCGATTTCAGCACTGCTGTCACACAGGAGCTGATTGACAGTCAGGCAAATGACGGCGATTATCTGGTGCTTCACGCATGCTGGAGAGCTCCGATCCGCATTCCGGTTTACTATGTGGATACATCGAATGCAGAATGGATCAGACAGGACGGCTGGCGCAAAGACGGTGACGGTGCAAATATCGTGCTGCGTGACAGCACACCGGTTTCTTTGGCCGGAAAATCCGATGCTGACAGCTATGCGCAGGCCGGTGCAACAAGCGGCTACCAGTACGCTTTTGCGACGCAGGCGGGCAAGAACGCAGACGACTACCAAACAATCACCGATGATGTGCAGATCACTGAGATCTGGTATGACAGCGATGAAATGTGCGTCAAAGCAAGGTACAGCGACGGTACAGAGCATGAATTCGATGCTGCAAATGATGCGGTGTATCTGGTTTATTACAAAAGCTCCGAAAATATCCCTGTCAAATATGAACGCATGTCGATCGACGGCGGACTGTCATCTGTTACTGTAAAACCGGCTGCACCGAAAACGGCAAATGTCGTTCCGGAACCGCCGTACAACATGAACAGCAACCTGACAAATCCCGTTTCATGGGCAAATAACAATTATCAGTACTATTCCTATGCTGTCGGAAAATCAACTGCCGGCACTTCCGCTGACCTTAAGGCCATTACCGGTTACAAAACGAATGACAATGACAGACCGGAATTGCTGGTAAAGAACAACTGGAACGGCTTTGCGTATTCCTTTGAGGGCGAAAACTGGCATAACTGCGGCTATGACATTGCGCTGTATACAATCTATTATGAACAGCGCCCGACAATCGTGACACTGACAGAGAAAACGATCGCATTGCCCGACAAAATGGATACGGAGTTTGATTATACGATCACAATTACGCAGACAGAATCTAAGACGGTCAGGAGGAGATACGGATACATCAAGAATAATAGCTGGCGTGATTTGAACAGCGGTAATTATAGAACTACAGAATCAGACCCCACTACTACGACATCTGATATTTCTACAGTCACTTTAACACTTTCTGACAGTGAGTCTGATTCATATGTGCTTTTCTTCACGCAGCTTCCTGACAGCGAAATAACCAAATGGACAGATACCGGAGAATCCTATTATTATGACGGCAGACAGCGTGAGGTCTTCTACAGAGAGGACTATGTAAAACAATCAATCTCTCAGACAATCAGCATTGTCCAGGCACCCAAGACCGATTTCGTCACGGCAAATGACGCGGAAACAGGCAATCATGTTTACAACAGCTCCTACACCTCCTCCGCAAATTCTGACCCGGTGACGATCACCTACACCAATACCCATCAGCTCAAGCTGGATCTGCATGTGGCACTGAAAGCAGGCGACAGCACGATCGCGCACGATGAGCTGCGTGTCGATGATGAGGCTGTCTATCAGCATGAATTCACCGGCGCCGGAACCTGGGATATCAGCGAAGTCTCCCCGGATGCCCTCATCACAAGTTCCGATGCATATATCTTCCTCGGAACAGTGTCCGGCATCAAAGAAGCAGATAACAGCATTACAGTCGGGGCACAAAATGTCACAAGTGCATCCTTCGGTGAGGTTCAGGAGAACAAGTACAACTACTATCTGAAAGGTGATACCTCCAGTCTGCTCGGTGAACAGGATATCTGGTTTGTCTACTGCAAAAAACCGGTGATCCGCTATCAGTTCGAGAAGCCCTCGGGCGAGCTGGTCGATATCGAACCGCTCAACCGGAACAACGAGCCGTTCATGAGAAACGGCGAGCCGATCGCACAGAACGAGATCCTTCCGGTCACAATGAATGACAGCCTGCTGATCTCGCAGATTTCTACCCCCGGCACACCCGCTTACCAGATTCCCGGCGATCTCGATTATCAGAACGACGCACTGAAGCTCGACCTCAACCGCATCTGCATCGGCGATTCCTCCGGTGTTCAGGTTTCCTCTGAGAGCGAAACCGTAACGCTCAGCATCGAGGACGGCAGCCTGAACTATCGCTTCAGCGGGGCCGATGACGCGGCAAGCATGCCCGAAGACCCGGTTGTTTATGCGATCTATCGCGTCAAGGGCTATGAGCTGACGCTCTCAAAATCCGTTGTGGGCGATTCAGGCGAAAATGATACATTTACATTCACGATCAGTTCCGATCAGCTTACATTCAGCAGCTATTATATCAGCAATTACGGTGACAGTGATATCATCCGGAGCGAATCCGGAACACTCACGCTGACGCTGCATAAGAATGACAGCGTAACGATCTACGGACTGCTCAGCGGAACCTATACGGTTCAGGAGGAAGCGGCAGGCTCCTGCGAGATGACCGCTAAAATCAACGGTGTCGATGCTGCGGTATCGCAGAATCAGGTGATCGCTGCGATCAGCGGCAACACAAGCATTGACATTGTCAACACGTATCCGATTCCTGTGACAGGCGCAGGCGAACAGGCCGCTCCGTACTGTATCATTCTCCTGATACTCACTGCGGCGGGAATGCTGTTCATCTGCCGGAGAAAGGGGGAACACGCCTATGAGCATGCCCCGCTTTAAGTCGCGGAAACGGAACTCGCATACCCGCGACAAGCCTCCGTAAATCCCGGAGCAGATCAATCAAATCCGTATTTTAAGCTATTCAAATTCTAATTATGAAAGGAAGATCATTATGAAAAAGAATATGATTCAGAAAGCAATCGCATCCGTGACAGCGATCCTTGCTGTCTCCGCTATGACTGTGCCGGCTGCTGTATCTGCGGTTAATACACCGACGATCAATAAGGAGCCTGCTGTTGTCATCCAAACTCCGACAGATACTGCTGCTATTCCAGTAAATAAGGACATTGTGCTGTTCAACGTGGACGGCAGCCTGATTCTCTCGCCAAACATCACGTATTCCTATGATATTACACCGGCGGCTGTTTCGACTGCAACGATCACGACCTACGCGCCCGGAGATCTGAAAGACGACGGCATAACCCCGAAGGATGGCACAGCAGCGATCACTGTCAAAGTAAAGCCCGGCGTTATCGGTGCGATCACCACAGCCAATGATAACGCAAGCACTGCGGATGTAAAAGAAGCATCGATCTCTTTCGGCGCTGAAGGTGATACGAATACGAACGACAACACAACAAAGCATAAATCGAACAAAGAGTCTGACACAACGGTTATACTCTCGAACAAAGTCAGCAGTTCCATGACGATCAATGTAGATGCAAATAAAATCTACGACACCAATGGTGACGGTCAGCAGGATAACGGCCCCGGCGTCTATCGCTACAAGATTAAGGACGTTACGACTGATGCCACGCTGACCGCTTCGGGAATCGAAAGAAAATACCAAACGGACAATAACGATACCATCTATCTGGATGTGTACACTAAGTACAACGAGCAGAAGAACGGTCTGGTCGTCTACGGCTATGTGCTGCTGAAGGACACAAATGATAAAGACAATGTGGATATCAATTATTATACGGAGACAACCATTCCCGAAACGCTCAAGATCACCGGTTTTGACACGGACTCCGAGAATACGGATACATACAAGGATCAAACCGTTGCCAAGGAAAATCTGACCTCCGATGCTTACCACACCTACAATGTTGAAGTCCAGAAGAAGACAGACGGTGACCTTGCTGATACCCAGAACAACTTCCCGTTTACGATCGCTCTGTCCAATGAGAATGTCAAACTGGATGACTTCTTCTATGAAATTACCAAGGACGGCCAGAAAGTAAGCGCCCGTACCACCAGCCTTGGAGAAGGAAAACTTACTGATACCGAGTTCAATGTTGCCCTGAGTAACAGTGGTGCATGGACACTCGACGGCAGCACGGCTTCTACAAATCTTCAGCTCCAGAACGGTGACAAGATTCTCATTACCGGCCTGCCCGTTGGTACGAAAATCACGGTAACTGAAACAAACAACACGGATGATGTCTACACTGTTTCTGCCACAAACTTAAAGCAGGCTGCCGAAACCGGGACTGACGCAATCACTCTGAAAATAAAAGACGGTGAACAAACCGGTACATCGCTGTCAGTTGACAGCAAGAAGGCAGCAGAGATGAATGCAGCATTAGAGATTAAAAAATCCGATGCAGGTGATGTAATCGTCTTCACAAACACCCTGAAGGATATCTCTGTGACCGGTTTACTGTTCAGCATCGCTCCGTTCGCAGCAATCACCGCAGCGGGTGCGCTCCTGCTCGGCCTGTTCATGAAGAACAAGAAGCGCGGCGAGGACAAGAACCGCATCTGATCCCCGCCTGAACCGATCCGAACCATATGCTCAGATCAATTCGCTTTTGGATCGCAGCGGCGCTGGCTGTCGTGTTGCTGGGCTGCATCATACGGAACGCACACACTCCGGCTGAACAGTCCTCAGCACCCCCTGCCGCATGGACGGAACGCTGTACATCTGCATCTCAAACAGCTTCCGGAACATCGCTTACAGGTATACAGTCAGCATCCGCTGCATCTGATAATACCCGAACGGCCTCCGCCGCAGAGAAGGAGGCATCGGAGCCGGATGCATCTATGCCTGAAATATCAGACCGCAAGATCCGTGACATTACAGATAAGCTGCGCGAAGCCTCGCAATACAGCACTGACCTGATCGGCTGGATCTATCTCGCGGATTCCGATATTGACTACCCGATCGTGCAGGGTACGGATAACCAGTATTATCTGCACCACGCACCCGACGGACGAGAAAATGCGCTCGGAACGATCTTTCTGTCGTATCAGTGCGCAAAGGATTTCTCAGACAGGCAAAATATTCTGTACGGGCATAACATGCAGTCCGGCATGTTCGGGGATATCCGGCATTTCAAGGATCCCGCGCAGTTCAGCAAGCACCGCTACGGCTGGCTCTTTACAATGGACAGCCTGTATCGGATCGACTTCTACGCACTCGCGATCGTCAGCGCATATGACGAGATATATGACGTCCCTGCGGCAGACAGCGCAGCATGGCAGGCGTCTCTGCGGGCGAACAGCCTGTATTATAATGAACCGCAGCAAAGCGATGACTGTGCTGTCATCGCGCTCTCGACCTGCGCTTCGGATTTTGAGAATGCCCGTGCGCTGTTCACCGGGCAGCTCGTGCGGATCCGTGAAATTGATCTCACATAAAAAGAAGGTGTAAACAATGTTGATCGCAGCACTTGACGCAGACAGACAATATACAAAAAAATTGGGAAAGACATTGAAACGCCTGTTGCATGATGTAGAGTTCAAAGCCTTTACATCCGGTGCTGACTGTCTGAAATATACCGAAACGCATGACATAGCGCTTATTTTTATCAATCAGAATTTCGGAATGCAGTTTTCTGAGCTGCAAACGCTGCATCACAAGCTGCGCAAGCTGCGGGCACATATTGACATTATCATTGTCTATGAGGAACAGGCGCGAAGCAGCAATGTTGCGATCTGGAGCATCCAGAGCCGCTGCTCAGATTATATCTGCAAATCGGACACTGTCGAGCGCCTGACTGATGCGCTGCAAAATACCTGGTTTCAGCCGATTATGCAGAGCAATTATCCGGTATATCCCGCACTGCGGACATCTGTACGGTAATCCGCAGCGAACAAGTGAATCCTTGATGCTGCATACCCGGCGCGGTATGCAGTTTTTTTGTCTGTGCGATTGACATTTGCATTCACATATGCTATAATGAATGTGTAATAAGTTTCACTTTACGAAGGAGGAAGCCATGAAATTCGCAGAGAAGATCAAAAAACTGCGGACGGATCAGAACCGCACGCAGCAGGAATGTGCCGAAGCGATCGGCGTATCCCGCAGAACCTACATATCCTATGAAGCAGACGGGCGGTTCCCCCGCTCCCGTGAAATCTATGTCAGGCTGGCGCAGCTTTTCAATGTGAAGCTCGATTATCTGCTGACGGAGGATGAGGAATTCGTTACCGAAGCATCGGAGCAGTACGGCTCCCGCGGCAGACGGCAGGCTGAGGCGCTGCTGAATGAAATGTCCGGCCTGTTCGCAGGCGGTGAACTGACGGACAGTGACCGCGACGCAATTATGATTGCAATGCAGAAGATCTATTTTGAATGCAAGCAGGAAAACAAGAAATATACGCCGAAAAAGTACCGCAAGGATGACGGCAGGCAATAATCCGAGAAAGGGAACAAGATGAATTCGCAGGGAATTTATACGCAGGCGAATGCCCTTGTCCGGCAGTATCAGACGAGTGATCCGCTGTTCATCGCAGAGGCAGCCGGCATCATCGTCCGGGATGTGCCGGAGCTTAAGGGTTTGCTTGGCATGTATAGTTACAAATGGAAAAAACGGATGATTCTCATGAACCCCAATATCAATGACACGCTGTACCGCATGGTATTAGGACATGAGATCGGTCACGACCAACTGCACCGTGCTCTGGCAGGCGGAGAAGGTCTGCGCGAATTTGAACTGTTTGACATGAACGATATGGTCGAATATGAAGCCAATGCGTTCAATGCGCATTTGCTGATCGACGAAGACGAAATGGATGCTCTGTTCCGGGACGGCTATGATCTGGCTGCGGCAGCAAAAATGCTGAAAGTCAATATCAATCTCCTGCTGATCAAGATTCAGGAGATGAACAAGCTAGGCATGAATCTGAAACTGCCGTATTCGCCGGATGCACGATTCTTCCGGCATACGAGTGAATGAACGGAGGTACGCACAATGCCGATCTATGCAGCCATTGACCTGAAATCGTTTTACGCATCGGCGGAGTGCGTCGGCAGCAGCGATGCAGCTTTTCGACCGGATTATCGACAGTGAAGTGCTTGTCCGGGGACTGACTGTTACGGCGAATCATGTGATGTATGAGCGCGATCTTGCAGAGGACGATACGCCGATTCAGTACGGACTGTTTGATGATGTTGAGGCTCTGGAGCGGAAGCGGGAGCAGGAAAAGATTGACCGCGCAAAGGAGCGCAAATTGCAGTGAGCATGCGCCGTCAAAAAAGGGTCAAAAATATTGGGTATGTAACTTTTTAGGTGGTTGACAAATTCTTGTTAACACAAATATCTTTTCCGCACCCATATCAAAAGTTTCGCTCAAGCCTTTTCAAAGGCTTGCAGGGTCGAGGGGCAGCGCCCCTCGT
>CAMNJD010000322.1 GCA_946540705.1 uncultured Ruminococcus sp.
ACGCACAGGAGCTGATCGCAAACGGCACCTGCACGATCTCCGACGTCATCGGAACCCGTGACTCGATCATGACCTATCTGCTCTATCACAATGTCGAGCCGAAGCAGGCGTTCCAGATCATGGAGGATACGCGAAAGGGCAAGGCGCCCAAGACCTTCACGCCCGAGCGCATCCAAATGCTGCTCGATCACAATGTGCCGCAGTGGTACATCGACTCCTGCCTGAAGATCAAGTACATGTTCCCGAAGGCGCACGCGGCGGCATATGTCACTGCGGCGATCAAGCTGGGCTGGTTCAAGCTCTACAAGCCGCTCGAATATTACGCGACCTATTTCTCCGTGCGCGGCGATGACTTTGACGCGGCACTGGCAGTGCAGGGCATTGAGGCCGTGCGGAACCGCATTCAGGAGCTTTCCGCAAAGGGCAAGGAGCGCACAAAGAAAGAAACCGACCTCTTTGAACTGCTGAAGATCGTGAACGAGATGATGTCCCGCGGCTATTTCTTCCTGCCGGTTGACCTGAAGCGGTCACATGCGACAGATTATCTGATCGAGGACGGCAAGCTGCGCATCCCGTTCGGCGCGATCAGCGGCATCGGCACGAAGGCTGCGGAGAAGCTGTATGAGACTGCACAGCACGGCGATTATATCTCGATAGATGAATTTCAGGCGCAGAGCGGTGCATCAAAAGCGACAATCGACGCACTGGAGGAGCTCGGCGCTTTGGGAAATCTGCCGAAATCCAATCAGTTGTCGCTGTTCTGACTTGACTTTTCTATAGTATTATGGTAATATAGTAGCATGTTAGTATGTTAGCAAGCTAAAGCGCCGGCGGTGCATGCGGCATTTCTCCGGCAAAAAAGGAGTTTCTATGAATAAATATGACAGAATCACACCGGAAGGGACCCGCGACGCGCTGTTTGCGGAATGCACCCTCCGCCGCGGTGTCGAAAGCCGCCTGATCTCGCTCTTTACCGCACGGGGCTACAGCGAGATCATTACCCCGACGCTCGAATTCTACGACGTCTTTCACCGCGAGACACATCCGCTGCCGATGGAGCAGATGTTCAAGCTGACTGACTCCAAGGGCAGACTGATGGTGCTGCGCCCGGATAACACCATACCGATTGCGCGTGTCTGCGCGACCAGACTGCGTGATGCCGCACTGCCGCTGCGCCTGTGCTATCACCAGAATATCCACGTTCTCTCGCCCTCCCTCAAGGGGCGTGATGATGAGATCTCGCAGGCCGGCCTTGAACTGATCGGTTCAAGCTCCCGCATGGCCGATCTCGAGGTCATCGCGGCAGCAGCCGATGCACTCCGGGCATGCGGCGGAGAGTATACGCTGGAGTTGGGCAACGCCGCGTTTTTCCGCGAGCTGATGTCTCAGCTTCCCGCAGATGAAGCAGTCAAGGAATCTGTCCGCGACAGCATCGAAACGAAAAATTACCCCGCACTGCACGACCTGCTCGAAGGGCTGCCGGAATCCGATGCGACCCGCGTGCTCTGCAAGCTGCCGACACTGTTCGGCGGCGAGGAGGTCTTTGAGAAGGCTGCTGCGCTCTGCACGGCGGAACGCTTCACTGCGATCCTCGATGAGCTGCATGCGCTCTATCACGCCGTGTCGCAGTTCATTGACAAGTCGCATCTGCGGGTCGATCTCAGTATGATGCACCGCACCGACTACTACACCGGCATGATCCTGCGCGGCTATCTCTCAGGTTACGGCGAGGAGATTCTCTCCGGCGGCCGCTATGACAAGCTGATCGCGGAATTCGGCTATGATGTTCCTGCAACGGGCTTTGCCGTCAATATTGATGCGGCTGTCAAGGTTCTGAGCAAGCAGCAGGGCGACTCCCCCGCTGACGTCAGACCGGCAAGCAATGTGCTGATCTGGGCAGCGGCAGGCTGTGAGGCCGATGCCGTTGAGGCTGCATGCAATCTGCGCGAAAAGGGGCTCGTTGTGGAGCATTCGCTCTCGGAAACCCTCGAGGATGCGCGGAAATATGCCGCGGAACACGGCATTGACAGCGTGCTTGAAATCACCTCTCGCAGGCAGAGCGAGAATGCGAAAGGAGTGTGAACCATGCAAAGACCGATCCGTATTGCACTGACCAAGGGCAGACTGGAAAAGGACACAGTCGGCATGTTTGAGCAGCTCGGCATCGACTGCACGGCGGTTCACGAAAAAGGCCGCAAGCTGATCCTCCCGATCGGCGACGGCAGCATTGAGGTTGTGCTGGCAAAGGCAAACGACGTGATTACGTATGTTGAGCACGGCGTCTGCGACCTCGGCGTGGTCGGCAAGGACACGATCCTCGAGATGCAGGGCAAGTTCTATGAGCTGCTGGATCTCGGCTTCGGCCGCTGCAAGTTCGCGCTCGCAGTCAAAAAGGGAACCGATTTCTACTCCGGCTACGGCGTGAAGACAATCGCCTCGAAATATCCGAACGTGACGCGCCGCTTCTTTGAAGCAAAGGGCATGGACGTCGATATTGTCAAGATCGAGGGCTCTGTGGAGCTGGCTCCGCTGCTGGAGCTCTCCGACGGCATTGTCGATATCGTCGAGACAGGCACGACCCTGAAGGAAAACGGGCTGGAGGTATTCGAGGATGTCTGCCCGATCTCCGCAAGACTGATTGCAAATACCGTCAGCATGAAGCTGCGGCAGTCTGAGATTGAGGATCTTGTCACAAAGATTGAGAAATACCTGAAAGCACGATAAATCTCAGCTCATACGTACATTTTCTGTTTCAGAGAAAGGAAGGGATCCATCCATGCAAATCATCCGCTGCAACGGTCAGGACGAAGCGGCATTCTTTGCACAGCTTCGCAGCAGAAGTGCCGCCCCCGACCCCGGAGTCGTCGAGACGGTCACAACAATTCTGGAGGATGTCCGCACGAAGGGCGATGAAGCCGTCCGTGCATATACAGAAAAATTTGACGGCAAATGCCCCGAACAGTTCGAGGTCGATGCCGATACCATTTCCGATGCGCTGGAAGCCGCAGACCCGAAATTCGTCGAGGCACTGCTCAATTCGATCGAGAATATCTCCGATTTCCACAACCGCCAGAAGGAGCAGGGCTTCTGCAATACCCGTTCTGACGGTGTGATCCTCGGCCAGCGGCTCCGCGGTCTGGATCGCGTGGGTCTGTATGTTCCCGGCGGCACCGCAGCGTATCCCTCCTCGGTGCTGATGAACGCGATCCCCGCAAAGATCGCAGGCGTCAGGGAGCTCATCATGGTCACACCGCCCGCAAAGGACGGCAAGCCGAACCCCGATATTCTTGTTGCTGCATCGCTCTGCGGTGTTGACCGCATCTTCCTCATGGGCGGCGCACAGGCAGTTGCGGCACTCGCATACGGCACGGACACGATCCCGCGTGTGGACAAGATCGTCGGCCCGGGCAACATTTTCGTCGCAACGGCAAAGCGCCTGCTCTACGGCGTTGTCGATATCGACATGGTCGCGGGGCCGAGCGAGGTGCTGGTCATGGCCGATGACACTGCAAACCCGAAGTTCGTCGCCGCAGACCTGATGTCGCAGGCCGAGCACGACAAGCTCGCATCTGCAATCCTCGTCACGACCTCAGAGCGCGTTGCAAAGGAGACACAGGCAGAGTTTGAACGGCAGATGGCCTACCTCGAGCGCCGCGAGATCATCAAGTCGTCGCTGGACAACTTCGGCGCAATCCTGATCTGCGATACGCCGGAGCAGGCTGTCGAACTTGCGAATGAAGTCGCGCCGGAGCACCTCGAGGTGCTGATGCAGAATCCGCTGGAATACATCGGCAAGCTCGACAATGCCGGCTCCGTGTTCCTCGGGACTTACGCCTCCGAGCCGCTCGGCGATTACTATGCAGGCCCGAACCACGTCCTCCCGACCTCCGGCACGGCACGCTTTTTCTCGCCGCTGTCCGTTTACAGCTTCATCAAGCGTTCCAGCTATATCTACTACACGGAGGATGCCCTGCGTGCGGCAAAGGATGACATCATTCTCGTCGCGAACAAGGAGGGCCTGACCGCACACGCGAACGCGATCGCAGTGCGGTTTGAGGATGAAACAAAGGAGTAACCCCGCATGAAATTACCGGAAAAACTGACAAAGCTCAAGCCCTATGACCCGATCACCGGCTATTATCCCGTGCGGCTTGATGCAAATGAGTCTTTTTTTGATCTGCCGACCGTTCTGAAGGCAAAGGTCGCAGACGCGATCGAGCAGATCTCCTATAACCGCTATCCCGACCCTGTTGCAGCCGATGTTGTCAAAGCATTTGCTGCATACTACGGCATCTCGCCGGACTGCGTCACCGCCGGAAACGGCTCCGATGAGATCATCACGATCATCCTGAACAGCTTTCTCTCAAAAGGCAGCAGACTCGTCACTGTCGCACCGGATTTCTCGATGTACAAGCTGTATGCGGAGCTGGCAGAGCTTGAGGTCGTGACCGTCCCGAAGAAAGAGGATCTTCAGATCGACATGGATGCACTGATCGCGGCAGCAAAGGAAGCAAACGCAGTGCTGTTCTCGAACCCCTGCAACCCGACCTCACTCGGTGAACCGCGGGAGGCGATCATCCGCCTGATCGAAGCTGCACCGGACTGCCTGATGCTGGTCGATGAGGCTTACATGGATTTCTGGGACGAGAGCGTGCTCGATCTCGTGACGAAATACGACAACCTGATCGTTCTGCGCACCTGTTCCAAGGCGATGGGACTGGCCTCGCTGCGCATGGGCTTTGCGGTGACAGACCCCTATAAGACCGGTCTGATGCGGGCTGCGAAATCGCCCTATAACTGCGACGCGGTGACACAGGTCATTGCGGCTGCGGTGCTGAAGGAGCAGTCGCTGATGCAGCACTGCCGCGATGAGATCATCGTGCAGACACAGCGGCTCTATACTGCGATCAACGATCTGGTGCTGCGCTATCCGGAGGTGCTGGATAAGGTCTATCCGCCGCGCACGAACTTCGTGTTTGTCCAGACGGCCTATGCACATGAGATCTTCGAGCAGCTTTTGCAGAAGGGCATTTCTGTCCGCTGCTTCCCGAACGGTCTGCGCATCTGCGCCGGCACGCGCCGTGAGCAGACGCTTCTGATCAATGAGCTGGAGGACATTCTTCAGCCGTAATCACAAAAAACGAACCCGCTGTACACGACCGTACAGCGGGTTTTCTGATTTTATCCTGTTTGCTCGACTGCATAGCGGTATCCGCTGAGGCGCTCCTCAAACGCACTGACCGGCAGCGGCTCGTCAAACAGAAAGCCCTGTGCCAGATCGCAGTGATTTTCCCGGAGCAAATCAAGCTGATTCTGCGTTTCAACGCCCTCCGCAATACATGAAAGCCCGAGCTCCTTCGCCATGGCGACCACATACTTGAACATGACGCTGCGTGCGCTGTCCGCATCGTCCCCCTCTACAGGCAGGAAGCTCCGGTCAACCTTCAGCACATTCCACGGGATCTCACGCAGCAGATTCAGCGAGGAATACCCCACGCCGAAATCGTCCACCGATGTGTACACACCCGCCTGCTGCAAGCCGCCGACCACGCGCTTCAGATCGCGGAACTCAACATCCGTTGTTGTCTCGGTGAGCTCGATTTCGATATACTGATGCGGGACATTGTGACTGTCGATGATATCCATGATATTCTGAAGCAGGTCAATATCCATCATATGACGGCGCGAAAGATTGACCGACACCCGCACGACATTTCTGCCCTCATCCAGCCAGCGGCGGATATCCTGACAGACATGGTCGAGCATATAGAAATCGAGCTTGCAGATGTCCATTGTTTCCTCCAGCACGGGAATGAACTCCCCCGGGCTGACCATGCGTCCGTTATGCTGCCAGCGGCAGAGCGCCTCTGCGCCCGCAAGCCGGCCGTTTGCGATGTTGATTTTCGGCTGATAGTAAACCTTGAATTTCTCGCTGCGCAGTGCCTCCGGAAAGCGCTGCTGCACGCGCATGACCCTTTCCTTGTTCAGGCGCAGTTCATCGTCGAAAAAGACGATATGCTCCTTGCCGCCGCTGCGGGCAGCCTGTAAGGAGGTGATGATCTTGTCCATGATCTCGCCGGGGTCGCGCATGACAAACCCCTCGGGGATCCGGTACACGCCCGCAGACGCAGAGACCATGATGCGCTTGCCGAAATTGACGTCATAGACGACCGGTGTCTCATTGAGATAGCTGACAACTGATTCGAGGTTTTCTCGGGCGCAGAGCGAGACAAA
>CAMNJD010000323.1 GCA_946540705.1 uncultured Ruminococcus sp.
GGAATTCTTAAGGGCTAGTAGCCCTTAAGCGGGAGTTTGAGGGCGGCGCCCTCAATATAAATCCGTCGGAGACACTTTTTCTACAGACTGGAGGAATCGGTACGATTGCTTTTACTTCTGCGGATCAAGCATAAAACAGATAATCACAGCCGCAATCGTCGCAAGGGCGAGCAGCAGCAGACTGATTCCGACAAGCCGCAGCCATTCCCGGAACTTTGCAGCACCGTTGCTTTCCTCCGCCCCCTTTACATCATTGAACACAGTGTAACTGCCTGCATATACGATCGTACACGGCAGAATACCGAAGAGGCCGGAAATAATCAGGACGGCACCGATGCCGACCAGTGCGCTGTCCTCCTCTCCGATACCGGCAAAGATCATGCCCAGCATATACATGCCGGTCATGATCAGCAGAAAGATCCACATGGCTTTTTTTCGCTTTGCATTCTTGTGTTTGAATTCCTGCTCGTTTTTGAAACGGCGGTCAAGGGCTTCGAGTCTGCTGCGCATGCCGGTCACAGCAGCCTCCTCCTTCAGCTCATCGAAGCCAACCTCAGAATTGCAGTAGGGGCAGACTGCAAAGTATTCGCCGGTTTGCCGCCTGACTGTTCCGCCGCAGTTCGGGCACTGAATTTCGATCATGTCATTCACTGACGGTACCTCCTTGCTGCTGCAGTCAGCGGCTTTGCGTATACGCATCAATGCGCTCAAAGCCGTCGAGCAGCATGTCTCTGTGCCGGAATGCCCGCTCTGTGCCGCGTGCCACGCAGGTCAGCGGGTCACGCGCCGTGCGGCAGGGTACACCGAGCATGCGTGTCAGATATTGTTCCAGACCGCCGAGCAGTGCGCCGCCGCCGGTCAGCAGAATGCCGCTCTGACAGATATCTCCGACCAGCTCCGGGGGAGTCTCCTCCAGCACGCGCCGGATCGTTTCGATGATTGTGTTGATATCGTCCTCCAGAGCCTCCGAGATCTCCGCCTCACTCAGATCAACCTGATCGGGCAGCCCGCGTGAAATATTGCGCCCCTTGACCGGCGCGATGATATCATCGGAGGGATTGTAGAGATTGCAAAGGTTTTTCTTCGCTTTTTCTGCGGAATTCTCTCCCAGAAGCACCTGATATTTATTCTGCACGTAGCGGATGATCGACTGATCGAAGCGGTTGCCCGCGATCTTCAGTGACCGTGCCGTGACGATGCCGTTCATCGACACAACGGCAATATCGGTCGTGCCGCCGCCGATATCGACGACCATATGTCCGACCGGCTTGTTGATCGAGATGCCGGCGCCGAGCAGGGCAGCGAGCGGCTCCTGGATCAGATGCACCTTTCGCGAGCCTGTGCTCATCGCGGCATCAAGGATCGCACGCTTTTCGACATCCGTGATGAGGGACGGGACGCAGATGACGATGCGCGGCTTCATGACGCGGACACCTGCTGCGACGTCGATCAGCTCCCGCATGAGCGCCTGCGTGAGAATGTCATCGGAGATGACACCGTCCTGAAGCGGATGCACCACGGCGATATACGAGGGGGAGCGCCCCTCCATGCGGTATGCCTCTGTGCCGACTGCGACGACGCGCTCCGTTCGCCGGTCGAATGCAATCACAGACGGCTCATTCAGAACCACGCCCTTTCTGCGGCGCGTGATGATGATATTTGCCGTACCAAGATCAATTCCGATATCCATTTTGTTCCAGACCTTTCTTTGTTTGCGGTTTTATTTCTGTATTTCGATTTCCATTTCGGTAAAATCCGAGTGACTGACGGTAAACCCGAGCTTTTCGTAGATCGGGCGTCCCATATCACTGGCAGAGAGTGTCACGAGGTCGAGCCCGAGGCGCTTTGCGTCTTCGAGCAAACGCTGCATGATGCGGGTCGCGCAGCTTTGTCCGCGAAATTCCGGCTCGGTGAACACGCCGAGCACATAGCCGGTCTTTCCGCATGGAAAGCGCGGGTTTGCGGGCTTTTCCGTGACGCAGAGGATCGCGCAGGCGCAGGCATGACCGGTACAGTCGTCCTTTGCGGTATAGCAGAAGCAGTCGCGGTTCAGGTGCGCTGCAAAATATTCGGGGAGCTGTGAGCGGATTGCGGCGAGCTTTTGCGCAGGCAGTGCGCCGAACTCCTCATCGAAGTAGGCGAGCCGCAGCCGGACGAGCTCCGGAATATCTGCGGCAGACGCATTTTCAATACGGATCATAAGTCCTCCTGCCGGTTCATCAGAAATCACCTTATATTATAGCACAGATTTTCATTTTCGACAAGGGGCAATTTGCATCGGAAAGCGGCGAAAAGAGAATTATATGCATCGGCAGTCGGTTATGCACATTGAGCGCTCAAAATCGTTTCCGCATCATTTTTGTTTTCCTGTATTGTATGATTTTTGTCATTCTCTCTGTATCCTTTGTCCTATCGTTTATTTTCACTGGGCGCGGGGCGCAATTTCTGAGAGAGAACCACAAGAGAGGGGAAAGATCGCTCCCTGCGGTCGCTCATTCTCTCCCCTCTCTTA
>CAMNJD010000324.1 GCA_946540705.1 uncultured Ruminococcus sp.
ATATGCAATGCGGACTGAAATTGAGCGGTATAATTCCCGTTTCAAGAATACCGGTCAGGAAAGACTATGGGTTCACAGCATAGACGCTGCACGAAACCTTAACAGCATTGCACATATCGCCTTGCTCTCCGTTGCAATTGCTGCAACGGTTACGAAATCTGAATGCTCTTATTGATGCTGCTGTCAGGTAGCGTTTTGCTCTTCTCTAGGATTAATCATAACATATTATTTCAAAAAGTGCAATGGGAGATCGAAAAGAATTACACAAGTGTCATGTGACAGTTGCGGAATCCTCGTTGACAGGCTTACTGTTGTATGGTACAATATACATAATACAATTCTGTGCGGGCGGCCATTTGTTCATAAGGCGCAGGCTTGCCCGTCTATTTGAAAAGGAAGGCGATGTAACATGAAAGCACAAACCGACAAAGTGCAGGGGCAGCAGGTCACAAAGAATATCCGGCTCTGCCCGGACGGCGTGTATCGCTGGACATATGAGTATCATATGCTGCGCAATCCGACGATTCTGTTTACGGTGTGGAAGGTACTCGGGATATCCTTTTGCGCGGTGTTTCTGTTCACGCTGGTCATTGATCTGATTCAGGGCGTGATTTCAAGTGTATCAGATCTTTGGAATTCATCAAAGGTGTTCATCATTCTCGCAGGAATCTTCTTCGTTATCAGCATCATTTCCTATCTCATTCTGGCCGCAACCTATGGCTGGAAATATCAGGTATTGTTTGAAATGACCGGAGACAGCGTGAAGCATATTCAGATGCCGAAGCAGGTCAAACAGGCGGAGGTGCTTGCATTTCTCACCGCGCTGGCCGGTGCAGCCGCGCACCGTCCGGGTGTGACCGGTGCCGGACTGCTCGCCTCAGCAAAGAGTACTTCCGTCTCAGAATTCCGGAGCGTGGAAACGGTGAAAGTGCGCCGCAAACGCAATACTATTCATGTGAACCGGCTTTTTGACAGGAATCAGGTCTATGCTGAGGATGCCGATTTTGATTTCGTCGAAAGGTTTATCACAGAACACTGCACCAAAGCAAAAATCAAATAAACAAATCATTCTTTTTTCCCGATCATATCACGGATAACCTGTTCGCCGTCAATAAAGTCACCGTAACCCTCCGTCCGGTTTGCATCGGTTTTCTCCGCAAAAGCACTGAACGGTATCACTGTGATGAACATAACCGGTACAAACAGCATACTGAACAGCTTTCTTTTCATAGCGCACCTCCCCCTGTCGGCTTGCATCATCATTGTGCTGTAGATACAGTATAACATACAGTCTGCTCCGCGTCAATACATTATTTATATTTTTAAGCAGTATTCTGCGGTGACAATAAGAGCGGCTGCGCTGCAATGTGAATGCCTTAAGCATGAATAATCCTCCGCATCAAAGGAATCGCTCGTCATTCCCATGACAAGGGGGGAGCACATTATTCTCTTGCAGCCGCCGTTTTGCAGATCTGCTCAGCGGTTTGTTCGATGCCGCAGACCTTCTGCGCCGCGTAGATTTTCTTCTTGTTCGACTCGAACTGCGCCCGCTGCGGGCCGTTGTGGTCAGGCCGCAGATTCGGGCGGGCTCTTGCTCCGTTCGGCATGGTGTTCTCCTTTCAGGACGGATGCCGTCTGCCGGCATGAAAAAAGCACCCTTTGCAGAGTGCTTGGTTGTTATGAAATGGCGCGGCGTGGTACGCTTGCATCAGAGGCGTGCCGCGCTCTGTCGCGTGGGTTTGAGAAAACCCGCTCATTTCTGGGCGGGTTAATCAATATCAGGATAAAGATCTGCAATATGCTTATGTGATTTAAGCGATTGTTTTATATCAGACACATATTGATCATAATTATCATCAGTATATTCAAGTTGTTCAGCACCATCAGGCTCATATCCAAACATTTTTTTGTATTCTTCATATAACACCTTGAGCTCTTCTGTCATTTTTCCAGAATACATAATATCACCTTCCTACTCCAATCAAAGCGGAAATAATCAAATCAACCTGTGCCGTTGTATTTGGAAATAATTCTCTTGCCATTCTAACAACTTCCGGATGAGACTCATAATACATTCTGCCATACTGTGCAAATGTTTCTTTTTCCAGTTTGAAAGGTTTCCTCCAATAATCGCTGTTAGTTTTTGAGTGTCCAAATCCTAGCCAAGTACTTCCATTTGTCATTCCATCAATAATATCAGATATTCCACGATATTCTGAGCTCAATTTTGATGGACGGCGAAATGCATCTTTATAGTTTAAGTCTAGCATATTTTCAAGCGTTTGTCCAGATGTTTTCGCTAAATTTACCAACTGTTCATAATCCGCATATATGCATTTAGTAAGCAACCCACTAATTGAAATTTCATTATCAAAATCAATCTTATGGAACAATTCATGAGCAACTGTTGATAAAGGAGCACCCTTTACCAAATATATAATGCCAGCCTCTTTAGAAAAATAGCTGACAGGTCTTTCTGACTCACCAAATGTCACAGTTTTTAGCGCTCTCTGCAACAGGATTGATAGATTTGTATTTTCAATTTTTCGTAGGCTTTCGGTAAACTCTATAACTGTTTTTTGATATGTCTTTCCAGAAAAAGCATTTCTAAGTTTGTCAAGAAATACGAAATAGTCAGTCTGATCCTCAGAAAGAATCGTCAATTCATCGGATCCGGCATCCTTGTCAGGCGCTTCCCATTCACGCTTGCTCCACACATCCTGCCGCTTGCGCCCGTTCTCAAAGGTCACGGTGCAGTCACAGTTATCGTGGCGGTGGTAAATGTCGTCAGGCTCTTCGCCGTAGCGATATCGCCCGGCAACATTGGAGCACCACGCGCAGCAGCCTTTCACGGCTACGCGGAACGCGCTGCGGCGGTAGGTCTGCTTCCGGTTCGAGCACGGCCTCGCTGTAGACGGCGTCTGCGGTCCGGCAACCAGAGCCGCGCTGACCTCCCTGTAACGATCGACCCCGCCTGCGGTTCAGTCCGCGGGCGGGGTGCTTGTCATATTCAGGATATGCCGGACGATCGGGACAATGTCAATCGTGTCGACCATCCGGATGCAGTGGATGCCCTGACGGCGCAGGCAGCCTTCGAGATAGGTGTTCGGGCGCCGCAGAACTGCAATCAGCGTGGTACCCTGTACCGGCACGAGGTCGGAAACGGAGAAGACGATCGCAGCGTCCGGCGACTGCTCACAGATCGCCTGCATGATCTCCGCAGCGCATGCAGCATCAAAGCCCGCCGCACGCAGCCGGTTTGCAAGCCCATGCGATAAGAGCGTGTCGGCATCCTCAATCAGTATCCGAATCATTCCAACGTCCTCCGTTTGCGTTCTTTTAGTTTATTATACTGCAATACGGCGGGATTGTCAAGGGTTATTTGAAAATTTACTTCGCCGCCATGTTTTTACGCTGCAATCAGGAGCCGATTTCCGATTGCGTTTCAGGTTAAGGCAACACCGCACAGAGCTGGTGGTGCAGATGCGCAGTCAGATTTTTCGTCAGATTGTATAGAAATGACGCCGCTGGGCTAGCGCCCAGCAAGGAATTTCTGTGCAAGATGACGGAAAAGATGCAAGCAGATGCGCCGCCAAGCCGTCAGGCGGGC
>CAMNJD010000325.1 GCA_946540705.1 uncultured Ruminococcus sp.
ATGCTATCCCTTTGGAATCCCGCTATAAGAAAAGTAATGTAAATGCGTTGAAATTCTCAACTCGCAAAATAAGGGATTCTTAAGGGCTAGCAGCCCTTAAGCGGGAGTTTGAGGGCGGCGCCCTCAATATTAATCCGTCGGAGACACTTTTTCTACAGACTGGCGGGCGGGGACTCCCCGCCCGGCGTTTTTTTGGCAGGTTGACAGAAAATGAGAGCCGCATTTTGTGCGGCTCGTTGTTTTGCTGCAATTATATGCAAAAAATTCGTGTATTCTGCCGATTGACAAAACCGGTTCTGTGGCCGTTTTTCCGGATTTTACGCGGGAAATTTGTGTAATTCAGCTATTGCTTTTTTATTCGGAATCGGTTATAATAAAATGGTATTGTTCAAAGTCTGCCCCTGCGGCATCCGGACCCCCGTGCGGCACTGCGAACAGACTTCCGCGCCTTTGGCAGAACCGGTGCTCCGGAGGCGCTGTCCGGCCTCAGAGTCCGCTCTGAACCGGTGAACCAGTCATGCAGCACCGGAGAATGGAGTAAGCAATGTCCAAATTTTCCGAGAAGGTGACGCAGGATTTCCTGAACCGCCTGCAAACACAGTTCAACGTTTCGCCCGATGAGGCCAGCGACAAGCAGATCTATCTCGCACTCTCGGCCGTCATCTGTGAGCTGATGAAGAATAAGCGCCAGAAGTTCATGAACCATGTGAACTCCACCGGTCAAAAACAGGTTTTTTATCTCTCGATGGAATTTCTGATGGGACGTTCCCTCAAGACCAGCCTCTATAACCTCGACCTCGCTGAAGATATGGAGAAATTCCTGAAGAAGTTTGACATCAAGCTCGACCGCATCTATGACTATGAGCCCGATGCCGGTCTGGGCAACGGCGGTCTCGGCAGACTGGCTGCATGTTACCTCGACGGCCTTGCAACCACCGGCTATCCCGCAACCGGCCACTCGATCTGCTATGAGTACGGCATTTTCAAGCAGAAGCTCGAGGACGGCTGGCAGACGGAGCTCCCCGATAACTGGCTCCCCGGCGGCGAGGTCTGGCTCGACCCGAAGCCCGAGCAGGCAATCGAGGTTCACTTCGAGGGCGACCTCGAGGAATACTGGGATCAGCAGTATCACCATGTCTCCCATGTCAACTACAGCACCGTCACCGCGATCCCCTATGATATGTATGTTTCGGGCTATAACAGCAATGCTGTCTCCGTGCTGAGACTCTGGTCTGCAAAGGCACCGAGCTTTGATATGGCAATGTTCAACCAGGGCGACTATTCCAAGGCACTGGGTCAGAATTCCATCGCCAATGCGATCTCGAAGGTGCTCTATCCGAATGACAACCATCTGGAGGGCAAGTCGCTCCGCCTGCGTCAGCAGTATTTCCTCTGCGCGGCTGCGGTCGGCGATATCGTCACCAACCACATGAACGTCTACGGCACGCTCGATAACCTCGCGGACAAGGTCGCAATTCACATCAACGATACCCACCCGACCCTCGCGATCCCGGAGCTCATGCGCATCCTGCTCGATGACTGCGGCTACGGCTGGGATAAGGCGTGGGAGATCACCACGAAGGTCTTTGCCTACACGAACCATACCGTCATGGCAGAGGCGCTCGAAAAGTGGGATGTCAACCTCGTCCGCAGAGTCATTCCGCGTATCTTCTCGATCATCGTCGAGATCAACAACCGCTACTGCGCGGCACTCTTTGCAAAGACCAACGACAGCGGCCTGACCACCAAGATGTCCATTATCCAGGACAATATGATCCACATGGCAACGCTCTGTGTCGCCGCTTCGCATAACGTCAACGGCGTTTCCAAGCTGCACTCCGAGATCATCAAGGAGGCTGTGTTCCACAATGAGTACCTCGATACGCCCGAGAAGTTCACGAATGTCACAAACGGCATCGCGTACCGCCGCTGGCTGTATCAGTCCAACCCCGGCCTCACCAAGCTGCTGAAGGCAGCGATCGGCAGCGGCTTCCTGAAGAACGGCGCAGAGCTCGAGAAGTTCCGCAAGTATCAGGATGACGCAGAGGTGCTCGATAAGCTCATGGCTGTCAAGCGCGAGAACAAGACTGAGTTTGCGAAATATGTCAAGGCCAAGAACGGCATTGTCCTCAATCCGGACAGCGTGTTCGATGTGCAGGTCAAGCGTCTGCATGAGTATAAGCGTCAGCATCTCAATGCGCTCAATATTATGGCAGATTATCAGATGCTGCTCGAAAATCCGGATATGGACTTCGCACCCAAGACCTATATCTTCGCGGCAAAGGCTGCTCCGGGCTATTACCTTGCAAAGCAGATCATCAAGATGATCTGGGCGCTCTCCGAGGAGATCCGCAAGCACCCGAAGATCAAGGATAAGCTCACGGTCGTGTTCCTTGAAAATTACTGCGTCACGCTCTCCGAGCTGCTGATGCCCGCCTCTGACTTCTCCGAGCAGATCTCGCTCGCGGGCACAGAAGCCTCCGGTACCGGCAACATGAAGCTGATGCTCAACGGCGCTGTCACGATCGGTACGCTCGACGGCGCGAACATTGAGATCAAGGATGCGGCAGGCGATGAGAATATCATCATCTTCGGCATGAAGACCGAGGAGGTCAATGCCCGCAAGCCGCACTATAATCCGCAGGAGATCTACAATCATCACGGCCTCATCCGTGCCTGCGTGGACCGCATGAACAACGGCATCAATGACTGCAAGTTCACGGAGATCGCACAGTCGCTTCGCACCCGCGACCCGTATATGGTGCTCGCAGACTTCGACAGCTACCGCGCCGCTCAGGCCTATGCTGCACAGTGCTATGCCGACAGGCAGCGCTTCGCAAAGATGAGCCTGAACAACATCGCAGGCGCAGGCGTGTTCTCTGCGGACCGCGCCGTGACCGAGTACGCAAAGAATATCTGGCATCTGTAATCAGACGGCCGGAATCAGGAAGGTGAAGTATCATGAGTACGTTCAATCCGGATCAGCAGCCGAATCAGGGGGCTCCGAATCAGCCCTATCCGAACCAGCCGTACCCGAATCAGCCCTATCCGAACCAGCCGTACCCGAACCAGCCGTACCCGAATCAGCCCTA